>JAXHTF010000251.1 GCA_034211275.1 Acidobacteriota bacterium | reverse complement strand
GGCCTCAAGGAGTCCTGACGCTGACGCTGGGCGTGGGGCCGGCTGTCCAAGAGGATTTTGTGGAGTATCTCGGGCAGCTTGAAGCTGCTTGATCTGGGGTGGGTTTATGCAACGATCAGGTTCAAGCACCGGGAGGTCGCGGTGAGCCGCAAGCGGGTGGCTCGGCTGATGCGCGAGGCAGGCCTCACGGGCCTTCCTCCCCGGCCCTTTCGCCGCACCACCGACTCCGACCACGACCATCCGGTGGCCGAGAACATTCTCGACCGCCAGTTCGACCCCACGGCTCCCAACCAGGCCTGGGCTGCCGACATCACGTACATCCGCACCTGGGAAGGCTGGCTCTACCTGGCCGTCGTCATCGACCTGTTCTCCCGTCGCGTCGTGGGCTGGTCGATGGCTGACCACCTGCGCGCCGAACTGGTCGAAGGAGCTCTCGACATGGCTCTGGGTCGCCGCCAGCCCGGCAGAGGCTTCGTGCATCACTCGGACCGAGGCAGCCAGTACGCGAGCAAACCGTACCGGCAGCTGTTGGCCGACCGAGGCATCACCTGCAGTATGAGCCGCCGGGGTGACTGCTGGGACAACGCGGTCGTCGAAAGCTTCTTCGGCACGCTGAAGACCGAGCTGATCTACCGGCATCCGTGGCCCTCTCGGCGGCGAGCTCAGGCCGCGATCACCGAGTACTTGGAGGTGTTCTACAACCGACACCGCCGCCACTCCTACCTGGGTTTTCTGAGCCCTGCCGATTACGAAGAGGCTCATCACAACGCGGCGCTAGCCGCATAACGAAGCTGTCCACTTTTCCGGGGGAAGGTCAAAGTATTTATTGGAGAGTAATGATGTCTGACTTACAAGATTTTACAGCCTCTATTGAGCGCGCGTTGTTTAGAGATTCACGCCCAGAATTATCGCCCGGCCCAATATTGAGCCAATTGAAAATGCACCATGGTTGTAATGGGCGCACGATTGCAATGTCATTTACAGATGGGCATGGCAGGTTTATTGGGGCAGCAATCAATCTTGAGGGCATGGCTATTTCGATTGTCACGCCGGAAACGGTTGATGAGAAGGGTCTTAATTCTTGTATATCGGAATGCATGGCGAATTGTGGGTCGTGCCCTTCAACAGATCCACCCGCCTATTGGGCTTGTTTGGCGGGGTGTAATTCTGGTTGCCCCTAAGTGATACGGAGTTTTACTGCTGCTGATCCGTGTCTAGGCGGCTAGTGAACGAGGATTCGCCGGGGCCTGAGTTTTACTGGCGAATGTAGTCGGATAACAAGGTGGTGCACCGGAGTTGCATTCAGCGCCGAACCTGAAGCTAGCATCCATTGCTGCAACCCGGTGGCTGCGGCCGTAAGGCGCCAGAGTTGGTGCGGACGGTCATGTTGGTTGAATCGGAGGATCAAAGAGCAATGGGCTTTCTAGGAGCTTGCTGAAAAACCCGGCAAATGACCAGGAATCAAGACCTTCATGACTTCCACCACCCCAAATTCCTGGTCGAAACCGGCAGCGACATTCTTTCCCCGGAGAAGGTCTTAGCGCAGTCCTGGGCAGATACCGGTCGAGAGGAGGCTCTCAGCAGCCCCATCTCGCCTCTCAGCAGGCCTTGCAAGCCTCCGGAGTGATCTCTCACGCAGCCTCCGCCGCCATCATCAGATTACTCAGTCGCAAGACATTGAAAGTGGCCGCTGCAAACGTAAATGCCCACCGGATCCGCCCCACTCCTCGAAACATCGGGCGTCGTTGCAGTCCGTATTGCTTCAGCCATCCAAAAGGAGCCTCGACGCGCGGACGTTTGGCCAAGCTGGCTGCATAGCCGCTATGCCGCGTGGTTCGAGCATCGATCCGACTCCGGCGATTCGAAGTGTTTTGGGCTACGTGGGGCGTGGCTCGCAGGTGCCGAGCTCCCTCGACGAACGTCTGGTTGTCATACCCCTTGTCGGCTGCAATGGTCACTCGGTGGCTTCCAGGAACCCGTTCCAACATGGCAAGACCCGCTGTGCTCTCGCCGTTGCCCGTGGCGATGGCGACTTCCGTATCCACGATCATTCCGTTGCGGTTCTCGACCAAGATGTGGCCGCCGTAGGAGAGCTTGGCCTCTTTCCCGGGGCCCTTGCGCAGCAGCCGCGCCTGCGGGTCGGTGGTGGATTGATGGGTATCGTTGGTGCGCTTTTGTCCCCGGAAATTAGCGCCCCCATCCGGAGGCGGCGAGTCTTCGTCTTTGGGCCGAAAGCTCTTGTGCGAGGCCCACGCGTCGATCAGCGTGCCGTCGACCGTGAAGTGTTCCTTCGACAGCAGCTCCTGACGCTCTGCGTGCGCCAGGATCGCTCGGAAGAAGGCCTCGGCGACTTCCCCAGCCAGCAAGCGTTCTCGGTTCTTCGTGAAGCTCGTGGGATTCCAGACGCGGTCATCGATCCCCAGCCCCACGAACCACCGAAACAGCAGGTTGTAGTCCAACTGCTCCATGAGCTGACGCTCGCTGCGGATGCTGAAGAGGATCTGAAGCAACAATGCGCGAAGGAGCCGTTCGGGCGGGATCGAAGGCCGACCGACGCCGGCATAGAGCTCATCGAAGCGCTCCGACATGTCTTCCAAGGCCTGATCCACCAGGCGCCGGATTCGCCGGAGTGGATGAGATTTCGGGATCCGGGACTCCAGATCCACATAGCTGAACATCGATCCCTGCTGGCTTTCCGATCCCCGCATCCGTTCTCCTCCTGTCGTCAGCCCATCCTGGCCGACGGAGGGTTTTTCAGCAAGCTCCTAGGTGAGATGGCGAACAATATGGCCTTGCAGAGCTTTTACCGGAAAGGCTTTGATGCTGGCCGAAGAGGAGATCCGCGCCAGTTCTACGCAAATGAAGAGATTCGGGACTGGTACAATCGGGGTTGGAATGATGGCCTGTCTCAACGCCAAGTCGATGTCCTCGAAAGTCGGGGCGAGTGAAGGCGTTTTGCCTCGCTGGGTTGCTGCGGCAGTCTTAGAGATATATTAATATCTCGCGGTTGTTGTTTGGGCCAAGGTCAGTCAAAGTATGTAACGGTGAGGAAAGCGTGCTAGATCTTAAGAAGGCGGTCGAATGGGTGAAGCTTGCTCCGAGGCACCTGCTCGGAATCTTGTTAACAGCAGCCATGTACCTAGTTATGCCCGGGCTGTGGTTGGAGTATCTAGGCCTAGGATCAGTAGATCAAGTGATTCGACCCTGGGTTTCTGGGGTCCTGATGATAAGTGCCGGTCTAGTCTTAGCTCATGGGTTTGCTCTTGCGGCCGATTACGTGCGTGACAAGTTCGGAGCGCGGAGCGAGCGAAAGATGCTTGAGGAGCGACTCAATAATCTTGCTGAAGACGAAAGGCAAGTGCTGGCCCGATTTCTTGCGAACAACACGAAGACTCAGGTCCTCAGTTATCAGTATGGCCCCGCGAATGGTCTTGAGGCGGCCGATATTCTATTTCGGTCCTCGAATATCGGCTCTGGGGACTGCCAGTTTTCTTACACGATACAGCCATGGGCCTGGGATGCTCTTCACCGCCACCCTGAAATCGTTGGAATGACCGTGGAAGAACTTGACTGAAGGTCAGGGCATGGATAAAGGGTTGCTTTTTGTTTGAGGAGACGTTCTAGGCTGCCGGGTTGTCAAAGCTATGGTGCTTAATGCAGCGACTCCAGCTGCACTCACTTCACGAAGCGATCAGCCGCGTCCCGCCGAGTGGAAAAGCCCGCGAGGTAGTTGTAGCTTATGAAGTTTACTGACTCAAGGGACGGCAACGAATACCGGACCGTACAGCTGCGCGATGGCCGCCAGTGGCTTGCGGAAAATCTTCGCTTTGTAACGAACGACGAGTCGCCAGGTTCCTATCCGCGCCTTGACATGTCCTTTCCACCCGATTCGAATCCACCTGAGAAAGCCCTCGCAACGAACCCCAGCTACAGCAGTGAGAATTATGGACGTCTCTACACGTGGGCTGCGGCTCAGCGCGCCGCACCTGCGGGTTGGCATGTGCCGAGTGCCAAAGAGTGGAAGCGCCTTTTTGATTGCTATGGCGGCTGGGCGCATGACGTGCACGCGAACATGCGAGAGAACAATGACATAGCGCTACTTGCTCAAGAGCTGGATGTGGAATTTGGAGGTTGCGTCCGCGCGTCTGGCGTGGGCATTGGAGTGCCGAGAGATGGAGAGATCTACTATCGATACTTGGATGACTTCATGGGGGCGCGGTTCTGGAGCTCATCGAGGCCGATTGGCTTCAAGCAGCGGAAGTTCTCCGGCATTTATTTCTTGCTTCGCCCGAATCCAAGAACCGGTCCTGACCCCAGGGCGGCGCCAACTGCGCATCGCTCCGAGGAGGTTCTGGACTACGCCTTCTCGGTTCGTTGTGTTGCGGACTAAGAACTATGAACCTCCGTCCACCCACTGGCTCAAAGGCGCGGCAGCATTGGCATTTAACCTCGGCTGTTTTACAGCATAGCCTCCCATGAGAAACGCTAGCTACTGCAGCATGTGCAACAGGGATCTGGGTGTCTTCTTTGTAGAGCGAGTCAGCCCGTGGTAGACGTTGAGCCGCGCTACGAAAGGCCGTTTTTCGCCGAAGCTTCGTTCGAGAATCTCGCCAATACCCAAATCGCTCGCAGCTTCCCGCCTCGATCCACCCAGAAAGCTCCTGACCCTCGCCAGCGTCTGACCTCTGCCAAAGGCCCCCCAGAGGACACAAATCCCATGAAACGCCGGAAAGCGACCCTGCTCTGTTGCCTACTGATCCTCGGGCTCTTCCCGACCCTGGACGCCGGGGCCAGTGCCGGCCTCTTGCGCCGCGCAGGATCCTGGGCCGGGGGCTTCTTCACCGCCTACGTCGCCGGCAAGGCTCTGGACACGGCCACCGGCCAGGACTTCCGGAGTCAGCTGCAAAACCACATTCCCTACCTCGTCGAGCAGATCGCTGGAGCCAGTGGGGCTCGGCGGCAGGCTTTGCAGGAGGAGCTGGATCTCACCGCTCGGCAGCTGCGGGTCGTGGAGCGGGCGTTGCAGGGGACGCAACAGGAGGTCGGTGAGCTGCAGCGGGAGCAGGAGCTGATTCTGCAGGATCTGGACCTGCTCTTCGGGCGGGTCGAGGCGTTGGAGCAGCGGGTCGACGGTCTCGATCAGCGCGTCACCGACCTGGAGATCGCCCTCATCGGAGAATGCCTGGACCTGCGCAATGCCCCCTTGCTGGGCTGGGACGATTACCGCGTGCGGGAAACTCCCCAGGCGATTCTCGACGACGACTATGCGAGCGAGAGCCTGTCCCTGGCGACGCGGATCTACCTCAACACCTGCACCTTCGATCTGACCCACCGCGGGCTGCTGATTCAGCTCTCGATGGTGACCCGGGATCTCACGGAAGACCTGTCTCTCTACGCCACCTTCAAGCACATTGAGGCCGGGGGCTTCGACCCAACCTATGGCAATCAGCTGACCCGCATCGAGTACTTTCTCGAACGGCCGCTGTACCCGGTCCATGGGCAGGTGCAGGAGATCTTCATTCCCTACGGCGAGATTCCGTTCCCGCACACCCGCCGGGTGGCGCTGGCGTTGGTGCTGACCCACGATGGCCGGCCGATTTATTCGTTGCCGGACAAGGTGCTCCAGTGCGTTCCCGCACAGCAATTCAATTGCCGGTGGGGGCGCCGCTGATCGCCCACCCTCTCCGGCGCTGAGCGGCGCCCGGTTGGGTGGCTGATCGTCCCTCCTCTCGCCGCGCGCTCGTCCCTCGGCTTGTGCGGCGTATCTCGTCATCTCTAGCCTTACCTTGCCCTCCCAGCGCCCCTCCGGTAGCCTGCGGACGAGACGAAATCTTCGAATCGAAAGAACAGGAGTCCCCCAAGATGGCTGAGAATCCATTCGGCGAAGGCAAGCCGGAGTTTCGGGTCGACATCCCCGAGGGCAGCGCCAAGCTCGTGCGGATCGTGGTGATCGTGGCGTTGGTGGTGCTGGCGGCGGCGAGCAGTGTGTATAGCGTGGACCCGGAGGAGATTGGCGTGGTGCTGCGCTTTGGCCAGTTCTCGCCGGATCGCATCGGCCAGCCCGGCCTGCACTTCAAGCTGCCCCTGGGCATCGACCGCGTGATCAAAGTGCCGGTGAAGCGGCAGCTGAAGCAGGAATTCGGCTTCCGCAGTACCGGCCAGGCCCGCGATCAGCGCACCCAGTATCGGCGGGTGCCGGAAGAGTCCAACATGCTCACCGGCGACCTCAACGCCGCCGAAGTGGAATGGGTGGTCCAGTACCTCATCGGCGACGCGGAGAAATTCCTCTTCCGGGTCAAGGATGTGGAGGACACCTTCCGCGACATGACCGAGGCGGTGGTGCGCGAGGTGGTGGGGGACCGGACGGTCAACGAGGTGCTCACCGTCGGCCGTGCGGAGATCGCTACGACGGTGGAGGTCAAGCTCCAGGAGCTGGCGGATCAATACAACACGGGGATCATCGTCGACCAGGTGGTGCTCCAGGACGTCAAGCCGCCGGATCGGGTCAAGCCCTCCTTCAACGAGGTCAATGAGGCTCAGCAGCAAAAAGAGCAGACCATCAACCAAGCGCAGCAGGACTTCAACCGCGAGGTGCCGCGGGCGCAGGGTGAGGCTCAGCAGCTCATCGAGCAGGCGGAGGGCTACGCCATCGACCGCACCAACCGCGCCCAGGGTGAGGCGGAGCGCTTCAACGCCCTCTTCTCCGAGTACCGCAAGGCGCCGGAAGTGACCCGCACCCGGCTGTATCTGGAAACCCTGTCGAAGGTACTGCCGGAGAGTGGTAGCAAGGTGGTGGTGGACGAAGACGTCCGTGGCCTGCTGCCGTTCCTCGATCTCGGTGGGGCGGCGGCCGCCGCCCGACAAAGCAACGCCCCAAGAAGCAATGCCGGTCAGGGAGGTGCCCCATGAGCCCGCGCAAACAGCTGATCTTCATCGCGGTGGTGGTGCTCATCGCCGGCATCCTGTCCAGCTCCCTCTACGTGGTACAGGAGACGGAGCAGGTGATCATCACCCAATTCGGTAAGCCGGTGGGAGAGCAGATCAACCAGGCGGGGCTGCATTGGAAGCTGCCTTTCATCGAGAAGGTCAACCGCTTCGACAACCGCTTCCTGGCCTGGGATGGTGACCGAGACGAGGTTCCCACCAAGGACAAGCGTTTCATTTGGGTGGACACCTACGCCCGCTGGCAGATCACCGACTCGCTGCTCTTTTTCCAGCGCCTGCGGGACCTGAGCGGCGCGCGGCTGCGCCTCGACGACATCATCGACGGCCAGGTGCGCGACGCCATCGCCGGCTACAACCTGGTGGAGCTGGTGCGCACCTCCAACCGCGAGCCCCAAATCGATGAGTCGGAGCCGGAGGAGAGCGGCATCCTGGAAGAGATCCACACCGGCCGCGAAGAAATTCGCCAGGAGGTGCTGGAGAAGTCCCGGGCGAAGACTGAAGACCTGGGCATCCAGATCCTCGACATCCGCTTCAAGCGCATCAACTACGCGGAAGAGAACGTGCGCCGCGCCCTCGAGGATCGCATGATCGCCGAGCGCCAGCGCATCGCTGCCCGCTACCGCTCCGAAGGCGACGGCGAGGCGTCTCGCATTCGCGGCGAGAAGGAGCGCGAGCTCAAGCGCATCCTCTCCGAGGCCTACCGCACCGCGGAGGAAATCCGCGGCCGCGCCGACGCCGAAGCCACCTCCATCTACGCCAACGCCTACGACCAATCCACCCAGGCCCGCTCGTTCTACGAGTTCATGAAGAGCCTGGAAACCTACGAGCAAACCTTCGATAGTGAGACCACTCTAGTGCTCTCTACCGACGGGGACTTCTATCGGTACCTGAAGACGGCTGGAGGGCCGTAGGGGTTGGGAGAGCGGTGACACTCTCTCTTCCTGGCCTGAGTTAGAACCTGCTTGTAGAAGTTTGGGGGCTGATGTTTCCTACTCGCGAGTCCTTCGGAGTTGGTCACTCCCGCGTCCGCGGGAATGACGAGTGGTGGTAGCGGAGAGGGTGAACGGGTTAGGAAATGGCTGTGGTTGCACCGCCTCCGCCCGGGGATCCAATCCCCGGGCTACTCAAATTCCGCCGGCTCCGCCGGCTCCGGAACGCGTGATCGGTGGGTAGAGGTTCTGGGAGCCGGGGCTCCCGTCAGCCTTTGCGCTACGCAACCTGCCGACCGCTCTTGATCACAAAGGAAACTTCCGCTCCGGCGTGACCCAGCATCTCAATCAAGCTATCGACGCTGAATCGGTCGATCTTTCCGCGCACGAGGTCGCTGATCCTCGGCTGGGTCACTTTGAGCAGCTTTGCCGCAGCGGTCTGGGTGAGGCCGCGGTCCTCGATCAGCTTCGCAATCGCGATCATCAAGTCTGACCGGAGCTTCAGATTCAGAGCCTCTTCGGGCTCGAAACCGAGGTCGGTGAAGACGTTCCCGCTCGATTCCTGGATGGTAGTTGCCATTCAGCGCTCCTTTCTGGCTCTTCGCAGATCTTCGAGATCTCGGAGACGGCGTCGAGCAAGATCGAGGTCGGCCTTGCGAGTTCGCTGAGTCTTCTTCTCGAAGGCGTGGAGGACATAGATCGCTTCGTCGAACTTCGCGATGTAGAGGACTCGGTGTTCAAGCTGGCCGCGGAGTCGGATCTCAGTGACGCCGCTTCCCACCGTGGACATGATCTTCCAGTCCGTCGGCATCAGCCCCTGCTGGACGCGGCGGAGCTGGAAGCCCGCGGATCGGCGAGCCTCTTCGGGAAAGGCTCGGACGTCAGCCAGCGAGGTGCCGAGCCATGCGAGAGGCCGTTCCTCCATCTGGTGATTATACACCAGCTTGTATACGACGCAAGGTCGCGGAGCTGCGATGCTGTTG
>JAXHTF010000250.1 GCA_034211275.1 Acidobacteriota bacterium | reverse complement strand
GAGCATCATGGGCAGCATGCCGTCGCCCTCGGAGACGTCGGCGAGGATGCCCTCCAGGCGCTCCAAGGAGGCGTCGAGGCGATTGGCCAGATTGGGATCGTTGATCAGTCGCGGCAGGGTTCCGTCGCCGTTTTCCAGCGCGCTGGCGGCGAGGGAGAAGGAGTGCAGCGTCGCGGCCAGGTCGGCGCGCATCTCCTGGGCGGTGGGCTCGCCGGGGCCGGGGGTGGCGATGAGAGCCCCCAGATAGCCCTCGCCGCTTTGGATCTGGACCAGCAAATCCTTCAACGAGACGGAGATGGCGACCAGGTTGTCCATCATGTCCCCGCCGGAGGCCAGGAGCTCGTCGAGCTCGGTGGTGGGAGCGGTCTCGATCTCGGCGCCGGACGGCAGCTCCTCCGCCGTCGCGGTGCCGGAGGTGATCTCGATGTATTTGTCTCCCAGCAGTCCCAGGGTCTTGATGCTCGCCTGGGAGTCGGTGCGCAACCGTTGGGCGTAGCGTTCGTCGACGGAGATCCACACCTCGAGCATCTGCTTTTCGATTTCGTCGGGGACCACGATGCGGTCCACCCGGCCGACGTTGACGCCGCTCAGCTGCACCGGATTGCCCGGGGTCAGGCCGAGGACGTTGGGAAAGCGGATGAAGTACTCGTTCTTTTGGGAGAAGAGATGATCCTGCTCGCCCACCAGCAGCACCGCCGCCAGCAGGATGACAAGGGCGGTGAGGACCACCGCGCCGACTCGAAGCTCCGGGCTCTTAAGCGACATCTTCTCGTTCCTCCTCCCGCCCTTCCAGGAAGGCCCGCAGCAGGCGATCCTCAGAGGCCCGGGCCTGGTCCAGCGTGCCGGTGAAGCGGAAACTGCCGGCGTCCAGGAATGCGATGCGATCCGCCACCCGGTCGGTGAGGGGCAGATCGTGGGTCACCACTACGGCGGTGACGCCGAGCTCCCGCTGGATATTGCGAATCAGGTGGCCGATGGTGGCGGCGGTCATGGGGTCGAGGCCGGTGGTGGGCTCGTCGAAGAGCACCACCTTGGGATCCAGGGCCAGCGAGCGGGCCAGCGCCACCCGCTTGCGCATGCCGCCGGAAAGGGCCGAGGGCATGCGGTCCTCGATATCCGCCAGGCGCACCAGATCGAGCTTGCGGCGCACGGTAGCGGCGATGGCCTCCTCGTCCAGGTCGGTGTGCTCGCGCAGCGGGAAGGCGATGTTCTCGTAGACGTTCAGGGAATCGAAGAGGGCACCACCCTGGAAAAGCATGGAGACCCGCCGGCGCACCGGGTAGAGCTGGCGCTCGGTGAGCTCGGAGAGGTCGAGGCCGTCGAAGATCACCCGCCCCGAGTCGGGGCGCTCGAGGCCGTTGAGCTGTCGCAGGGTGACGCTCTTGCCGCTGCCGGAGCGGCCAAGGATCACCAGGCACTCCCCGGCGTGGATATCGAAGGTGAGGTCGTCGAGGACCCGGCGGCCGCCGTAGCTCTTGGTCAGGTGCTGGATCTGGAATAGGGGTTCGGACACGGTGGACTTTCTGAGCGGCTGAGCTCTTAGAAGAGCATATAGAAGAGCTTGGTGAGCAGGAAATCCGCCACCAGCACCATGATCGCTCCCATCACCACGGTGGAGGTGGTGGCACGGCCGACGCCGTCGGCGCCGCCGCGGGCGTGGAGGCCGTTGTGGCAACCGATGATGGCGATGAAGTAGGCGAAGAAGAAGGATTTGCCGATGCCGCTCAAGAAGTCCCCCAAGGTCAGGGAGGTGACGACGTCGTTGATGTACAGCCCCGCCGGCAGGTTGAGCTGGAAGACGGCGATGCCCAGGCCGCCGAGAATGCCCAGGGCGTCCCCCAGGACCGTGAGGGCGGGGAGCATGACCAGAGTGGCGGCGAGCTTGGGGGCGACGAGCTTCTTCACCGGGTCGGCGGCCATGGAGCGCAGGGCGTCGATTTGCTCCGTGACCTGCATGGTGCCCAGCTCGGCGGTCATGCCGGCCCCGATGCGTCCGCCCACCACCAGCGCCACCAGCACCGGGCCGAGCTCTCGGGTGAGGGATTTGGCCACCACCGAGGCGATGTAGTACTTGATGCCCAGGGTGGGCAAGCTGTAGGCCGTCTGCAGCGCCAGCACCATGCCGGTGAACAAGGCGGTAATCCCCGCCACTCCCAGGGATTGGACGCCGATGAGCTCCATCTGGCGGATCCAGGTGCGCAGCTCATAGGGGGGCCGCACCAGGGCGACGAAGGCGCGGCCGGAGAGGATGGCGATGGACCCCGCCTGGCGCACCATGCCGAAGGAGGTGTCGGCGCTCACGAGCGGATGGGGCCCCAGAAGGCGGCGTGGGCGATGGCGAAGAGAAGATCCGCCGCGGCCAGCGGGTAGAGGCCCCCGAGATCCGGGTTGCCGAAGGCCGCCGCGGCGAAGGCCACGGCCCCGAGGAACCGGCCACCGATGGCCACCAGAATCACCGCGCTATAGCGCCGTGGCTCGCGGGCGGCCAGGATGTAGAGCCCAGCCAGCATGAGCAGGAAGACCGCCATCAACCAGAGGTAGAAGGCCTCCCCGGGAAGGGGGAGCCCCAGGATCTTGGCCGGCAGCTGGGGCGCCAGCACCATCAGGGCGGCGAAGCTCAGATCGTAGAGCGCTCCGACGACCAGGCTCAGGCTGAGCAGGCGCAGGAAGAGAAAACGCTGGGAGGTGAGACGCAAACGCGACATGGAGGTTGATCATACCAGGACTGACGAGGGTGGACGACGGCGGCGCGACAGGCGAGAATGACGACTTCATGAGAACGATCTTGAGCTTCCTGGCCACGGTCTTCGGTTGGTTGAATCTGGCCGTGGCGACGATTTGTTGCGCCACGGGCTCGTTGTTGACGTTCTGGGTTCCGCCCCGCGGCTGGATGGTGACGGTCTTCGCGCGCCTGTGGTCCCATTGGTGGCTGTGGGGCAGCGGCGTGCGGGTGCGCCGGGTCGGCTCCGCCGAGGCCCAGCAGCTGGCCGGTGGCATCTTCCTGGCCAACCACGTGAGCTGGTACGACATCCCGGCGCTCATCGTGTCCGTGCCGGGGCGGGTGCGCTTCATGGCCAAGCGCACCCTCTTCCAGGTGCCCCTCTTCGGCTGGGCGCTCCATGCCGGGGGATTCATCCCGGTGGATCGCGAGGACCGCAGCCGCGCCAAGGAGAGTTTCCAGGCGGCCATCGAGCAGTTGCGCCACGGTGGTGCTCTGATCCTCTTTCCGGAGGGCACTCGCAGCCGCGACGGCAAGGTCCACACCTTCCAGCGCGGTGGCTTCCTCCTCGCCCTCAAGGCCGGCCTGCCCATCGTGCCGGTGGGCGTCGAGGGCACCCACACCATCCTCCCCCGCACCACCCTGCGAGTCCGCCCGGGCACCATCACCGTGCACTTCGGCGAGCCTTTGGACCCCGCTGAATACGGCCTACGGGGCCGCAAGGAGTTGATGCAGAGGGTGCGCCGGGAGGTGGCGGAGCTCAGTGGGCGGGGGTTGGCGGAGGGGCCTCCAGTAGAACCTCTAGCGAAGTCCGAAGAAGGCTGATGCGCTGCTCGGTGTCCCCGGGGGTGGGGCGTTGAGCCCGAGTAGCCGGTACTTGTGGTCCAGGCGGTCCCGCCCGGGGATCCAATCCCCGGGCTACTACAATGCCGCCAGCTCCGCTGGCTCCGGAGGGGAGGGTGTGGTGGAGCAGATTCTGGGAGCCGGATTCATCCGGCGGTGTCCTGGGTAGCCTCGGGATTGATCCCGGGGCGAGGGTGGGGCTTTCGATCTGGGCGCTGACCGGAGCCGGCAATAGAAGCTGGTGCTCTCAGGGATCCCGGGGCGAGGGCGGGGGCGCTCCCAAGGGGTGGGTTATCATCCACGGGAAGCCCGGGGACCGGGGAATCGCCCGTTCGCAACACACCGCAATCTCCTTTCCCTGACGAGACCGGGCACACTCCACGAGCACCAGCACGCGAGAAGGATGGATCGATATGGCCGAAGAGCTCGAAGAACAAATCTGGCAAGCGCTGAAGAAAGTCCACTTTCCGGGCATGAAGCGGGACGTGGTCTCCTTCGGCTTCGTCCGCGGCGTCACCGTCGATGGTGGCGTGGCGCGGGTGGTGATGGAGGTGGCGACCCACAATCCGGAGGCGGCGAAGAAGATTCGAGGCGCCGTCGAGGCGGAGGTGGGGCAGCTGCCGGGGGTTACCGCGGTCGACCTGCAGCTGCGGGTCAACGCGCCGCCGACCCCCCAGCAGCGCACCCAACAGGCCACCGCCCGGGATCCCAAACTGATCCCCGAGGTGCGGCACGTGGTAGCGGTGGCCAGCGGCAAGGGGGGCGTGGGCAAATCCACCGTGGCGGCCAACCTGGCGGTGAGCCTGGCGCGCTTGGGGCATTCCACCGGGTTGCTGGACGCCGACATCTACGGGCCCTCGGTGCCCACCATGTTCGGCATCGAGGACAAGCCGCGGGTCATCGACAACCGACTCCAGACCCTCGAGCGCCACGGCATCCAGGTCATGTCTTTGGGCTTTTTGGTCGATACGGACACGCCGGTGATCTGGCGCGGTCCCATGGTCATGCGGGCGCTGGAGCAGATGCTCGGCGACGTCGATTGGGGGCCGTTGGACTACCTGGTGGTGGACATGCCGCCGGGCACCGGTGACGCTCAGCTGACCCTCAGCCAGAAGGTGCCGCTCTCCGGCGCGGTGGTGGTGACCACGCCCCAGGACGTGGCCCTCATCGACGCCCGCAAGGGCTTCCACATGTTCCGCAAGGTCAATGTGCCGGTGGTGGGTATCGTGGAGAATATGTCCACCTTCGTCTGCCCCCACTGCGGCGAGGCCACGGAGGTCTTCAGCAGCGGCGGCGGCGAACGCACGGCCCAGGAGCTGGGGACGCGGCTGCTGGGCAAGATCCCCCTCGATGCGGCCATCGTGTTGGGCGGCGATGAGGGCGAGCCTATCGTGGTGAGCCAGCCCGAGGGGCCCCACGCGAAGGCCTTCCGGGAGATCGCCGAGGCGGTGGTGGACGAGGTCGCCGCCGGCGAGAGCGAGCGGCCTAGCTTGTCCATCGTTTGAGCTCGCCCATCGTCTGAATCGGAAAGCTCGAGCATCGTCCATGGTCCCATCTGACAGCGTCACCCCCGACAGCGTCACTCCCGAGAGCGTCACTCCCGAGAGCGTAGCCGTCATCGCCGATTCTCACCTGGGTGGCCCCGGTGGGGAGGCGGCGCCGCTGGTCGAGCAGCTTCGGGAGGTGGCCGCCGCCGGCTGCCGGCGGGTGGTGCTCTTGGGGGATATCTTCCACGTCTGGGTGGCCCTGCCGGGCTTCGAGACACCGGAGGTACGGGCGGTGTTGGCGGCGGTGGCGGAGCTGCGGCGCCAGGGGGTGCGGGTGGAGTATGTGGAGGGCAACCGGGACTTCTTCGTCGGCTCCGGCCCTTACCGCGAGGACTTCGACGCGGTGGTGCTGGAGACCTCCTTCGAGGTCGGCGGCCGGCGCTTCTTGGCGGTGCACGGCGACGGTCTCAACGACCGCGATTACCAATACCGATTCTGGCGCTGGCTGTCCAAGAGCCCGCCGACGCGCTGGGCCGTGCGGCTGATCCCCCGGGCCCTGAGCCGGCGGTGGATCCACGCCACCGACCGGCGGCTGTCGCGCACCAACTTCAAACACAAGCGGGAGATCCCCGAGGCGGTGATCCGAGCCTACGGCGAGCGGCGCCTGGCGGAGGGCTACGACGTACTGGTGCTGGGGCATTTCCACGAGCCGCGGCGCTGGACCGTGGACGGTGGAGAAGTCTGGCTCCTCGACGCCTGGTTCAACAGCCGCCGGGTGGAGCTGCCAGGACCGGTGGAGCTACCGGGGACTGGTCCCGAGGCCGCCAACCCCAGCGACTCGAAGCCGTGAGCCTGCAGCTCACCATGCTCGGCAGCGGCACCTCCTCCGGCGTGCCGGTGATCGGCTGCGACTGCCCGGTGTGCACCTCCTCCAGCCCGCGCAACCGCCGCACCCGTCCCAGCGTCCTCCTGCGCTTCGCCGACGGCGGGGGCCAGGAGCGGGCGGTGCTCATCGATACCGCTCCGGAGCTGCGGCTGCAGGCGGTGCGGGAGGGCATGAGCCGCCTCGACGCCATCCTCTACACCCACGCCCACGCCGACCACATCTTCGGCCTCGACGACGTCCGAGCGTTCAACTTCCGCCAGCGGTCGAGCCTGCCGTGCTACGGCTCCCGGGAGACTCTGGCGGCCTTGCGGCGCATCTTCGCCTACGTCTTCGAGGAGACCCAAGAGGGGGGCGGCAAGCCGGACCTGACGCTGGAGCCGGTGGACGGCCCTTTTGCTCTCTTCGGCCGAACCGTGGTGCCGGTGCCGGTGCTCCACGGGCGCTTGGAGGTCTACGGCTACCGCTTGGGGCCGCTGGCCTACATCACCGATTGCAGCGCCATCCCGGAGGCCAGCCTCGCCCTGTTGGCGGGGGTGGAAGTGCTGATTCTCGGCGCTTTGCGCTACCATCCTCATCCGACCCACTTCACCATCGAGGAAGCCCTGGCGGTGTCCCGGCGGGTGGGAGCCCGGCGCACCGTCTTCACTCATCTGAGCCACGCGGTGGACTACGACCTCCCCCAGGTGGAGCTACCTCCAGGAGTTGAGTTTGGCTATGACGGACTCCACATCGAGCTCGCTTGAGACCGGCGGCGAAGCCGCTCCCCCGAGCCTCGTCGTCCCAGGGCCGGTGACGGTGACGGGGACGGTGACGCCGCCACCGTCCAAGAGCCTGTCCCACCGCAGCTTCAACCTCGCCCTGCTGGCGGGATTCGGCACGGCTGGAGCTCCGTTAACCGTGCGGCGTCCGTTGCTGGCGCAGGACACTCGGCTCTTCCTCGCCGCCCTCGAGACCTGCGGCTTCGAGGTGGAGCTGGATGAGGGGGGCGATGCCGAAGCTGTCGATGCCGAGGGGGGCGATCCCGGCGCCGCGGTCCGCCTGACCCCCGGGGAGCCGCCGGCTTCCGGAGAGATCTTCTGCGGCAATGCCGGCACCATGTTCCGATTCCTCACCGCAACCCTCTGCGCCCTTCCCGGCCGCTGGCGGTTGGACGGCACGGAGCGGCTGCGGGAGCGGCCGGTGGGCCCTCTGCTGGCGGCGCTGCGAGGGCTGGGAGCGCACATTCACTGCCCCGCCGGGGACGGCTTCGCGCCGCTGGAGATCGAGGGCGGCAGCCTCCAGGGCGGCACTACGACTCTCGACGCCGGGGAGTCGAGCCAATATCTCTCGGCGGTGCTGCAGGCGGCGCTGCGGGCGCCGGCACCGGTGACGGTGGAGGTCACCGCCATGACCTCGGCGCCCTATCTGGATCTCACCCTCGACATGGTGAAGACCTTCGGCGGCCGGGTGAGCCGCCCGGAGGCGCAGGTCTATCGGGTCGAGCCGGGGCTCCGGGCTCCGCAGCAGCTCACCGTGGAGGCGGATTTTTCCGCTGCGTGCTACCCCGCTGCTGCCGCGGCCCTCTGTGCGGGAGGCAGTGGGGTCACCGTGGCGGGCCTCGACCGCGACTCGCGGCAGGGGGATCGGGGACTCTTCGATCTTCTGGAGCAGCTCGGCGCGGCGGTGCGCTGGGAGCGCAGCGGGGATGAGTCGGTGGCGGTGGTCGGCCGCGGACAGCTGATGGGGCGCACGGTGGACATGTCCGCCATGCCGGATCAAGTGCCCACCCTGGCAGCCCTGGCGCCCTTCTGCCGGGGGGTGACCCGCATCGAGAATGTGCCCCATCTGCGCATCAAGGAAAGCGACCGCCTGCTGGCCATGGCCACGGAGCTGCGCAAGCTGGGGGTGCCGGTGGAGGAGCTGGACGACGGTCTGGTGATCCCCGGGGTATGGGCCGACGGCGTGCCCGCTGACTTGTCCACCGATCGGCCAACGGTGGCGGTGGACACCTGGGACGATCACCGCATCGCCATGAGCCTGGCGTTGGTGGGGCTACGCCGGGGCGGCGTGGAGATTCGCCATCCGGAGGTGGTGGGGAAGTCCTATCCCGGCTTCTGGAACGACCTGGAGACCCTCGTCCAAGGCTGAGTTGGGCCGCCCATGAACCTTTATGAGCTTCTTCCCATGAGCGCCATCGTGAGCCGAGGTGATCATGAGTAGGAGCGTGCCGGCGGACGAAGTCATTCATCCCGCGCTGCAAGAGAGAGCCGGGGCTAGCCTGCAAGAAAACCGTCTGAGCGACCGCCGCCGCTTGGCGGTGCTGCTCCAGGGAGCGGCGCTGCTCGCCCACTTGCGGCGGGCGGGCTGGTGCCTGGTGGACGGCTGGAGCGGTGCCCGCATTGACGGCGATGGCCTGCTGGGCACGGTGGCGGCACAAGCGGGGGCGGGCGCTGCTCTGCCTCAGGAGCTGCTGCGGGACTTGCTCGGAGAGCTCTTCGGCCTGGAGCAGGACGGCAACCTCGCCGGCCGAGGAGAAGCCCGCAAGGCCGGGCGAAGGCTCCTGGAGCGTTGGCACCAGAGCTTGACGCCGGAGTCCCCGAACCAGCTTCTGGCGGATCTCTTCGAGCACGCTCCGTTCCTCTGGCAGCGGGAGGCCGCCACGGCCCGCGGCGCGCTGGCAGTGGAGCTGCGGTGGGAGGATCGCCGCCGCCTGCGCATCGCTGGTCCCCGGGCTTTCGAGCGACGGGTTCTGGCGCGGGCGGAAGATCTGGCCTCAGCGGTGGCGGTGCTCTCTGCGCCGGGTGCGCAGAATCTGTGGTCGCCGGCGGAGGCAGACATGCTGGAGCTCGCCGCCTCCGGTCGTTGCTCGGCGGCGATGGATCGCTGGCGGGCGGAATCGGATGCCGGCGAGGGCCTGGAGCTGGCTCGTTTGCTGCTCGCCCGGGGCCGTTTCGAG
>JAXHTF010000249.1 GCA_034211275.1 Acidobacteriota bacterium | reverse complement strand
GGGACGCCAGACCGAGAGGAACACCGAGAGCCACCCCCGCCACCGCGGCAGCGGCGGGCAGCAGGGCCGGCGCCTGCCGCCAGGGTGGCGAACTCCTCCCCCAGGCCGGCTCCATCCCGGTGCCCCGGAGGGCCGGGCACACTTCGCCTTGATTCTTCACACCCCCGAGGACGGCAACAGCAGCCACCATCGCTCACCGGGGGGGATCTTTTTTTGAAAAGGCTAGATCGACGCTCTGGAGGGTTCGGGCAAGGCGGAGATCAGGGCTCGGCCTCCGGCGCGAAGAGGGAAAGCACCGGCAACGCCAGCCTGCGGCGTAGGAGCTGGCGGCGCAGGCGCTCCCGGGCCCGCTCCAGCTCCGTCTCCGGCAGGCGGCCGGCGAGCTTGGCCAGGGCACTCTCCACCTCGCCCTCCAGCTCCTCCCGCAGCTCGGCGCTCAGCCCGTCGGAGGCTCGTTCCAGCAGTTCCTGGTCGAGATCCGCCAGCCTCCGCTCCACCTCTGGGCTCGATCCCTCGAGACCGCGGATGCGCGCCGAGAAGCTCTCCAGATCCACGGCAGCAGCTCCCTGCGAGGCTTCCTCCGAAGCCAGCAGCGAAGCAGCCAGAGCCTCCAGTCGAGGTCCTACGGGGCTCTCCGGCTCCGCCTCACGGTGGGCGGTGGCGGTGAGCTCCTGAGCGTCCTCCCAGGCCTGCTCCACCGCCCGGGCGCAATACCGAAGGGACGAGACGGTGCCCTTGGCGCCGCGCTCCCTTCGGCGTTCGAAAACCTCTTCCAGCGCTTCCCGCACCAGGTCTAGAGGAATGCCCGAGGCATGCCATCCGGCGGCGACCCGATAGTCCGCCGGGGAGAGCAGCAGCGGGGCGCCTCGCAGGCCGATGAAGATCTCCTCCACCGCCTGGAAATACTGGTGGTCGGTGATCTCCTGCTCGGCCTGCTCCGGATCAGGAGCCTTGGAGCCGCTCATGGATCAACTTGAGGCCGGTGAGGGTGAGGAGCTGGTCCACCTCGTCGATGTGCTCCGAGCCCGAGGCGATGAGCTCTGCCAGGCCACCGGTGGCGATGACCTTGCGGATAGTCGGCATCTCCTGCTTCAGGCGTTCGAGGATGCCGTCCACCAACCCGATGTAGCCGTAGTAGATGCCCGACTGCATGGCCCCGGCGGTGTCTCCCCCCACCAACCGTTCCGGCTGTCGAATATCCACGCGATACAGGCGCGAGGCGGCGGAGAACAGGGCCTCCGACGAGATGGAAATGCCCGGTGTGATGAGGCCGCCGACGTACTCCCCTTCGGCGTTGACCACATCGAAGGTGGTAGCGGTGCCGAAGTCCACCACCACCACCGGTGCTCCGTGGAGTTGCCGCGCCGCCAGGGCGTTGACGATGCGGTCCGCGCCCACCTCCGCCGGATTGTCGTAGCGCACCGGCAGACCAGTGTCGGTGTGGGCGTCGATGAACACCGGACGGCGGCCGAAGAGGCGCTGGGAGAGATCGTTGAGGGTGGACCGTAGCGGCGGCACCACCGAGGAGATGATCACCGCACCGGTGGCGGCGGGATCCAGTCCGGAGCTCTGGAAGAGGGGCAGCAGCAACGCCAGGTACTCGTCGGCGGTGCGTTTGCCGGTGGTGGCCAGGCGCAGGGATTTGAGTAGCTGATCGTCGCGATAGACGCCGAAGACGGCGTTGGTATTGCCGACGTCGATGAGGATCAGCAGCTGATCCGGCTGCAGCGGCCCCAAGGAGGAGGCAGGGGACGAAGCGTCGGACGAAGACGAAGCTTCCGGCGGGGTGGACATGCGGGACTCTCCCAAAAAGGCCGGATCCGCTCAGGATCGCAGCGAATGAAACTCGATGATCTCGCCGGCGCTCAGCCGGCGCTCCTCGCCAGAAACCCGTAACCGCAGTGAGCCGTTGGCCTCGAAGGCCACCAGCTCGCCTTCTAAAACCTCCTCGCCGACCCGGCACACCAGGTGGTCCCCGGCTTTGTGCAGGGAGCGGCGGCGGTAGCGCCGGAGCAAGTCGTCGGGGTCTGCCGGTTGGGCCAGAAAGCGGTCCACGCCGCGCATGAGCTCGCCGGAGAGGTCCGCCAGCGGCGGCGGTGCAGCGCTGTGTTCGAGCACCGACGTCACCGGCCGCGTTGGAGCCTCCGAGGAGCCGACGCTGAGCCGCGGCGGCTGGTAGTTGAGCCCCATCCCCACCAGCGCCACCGCCGAGCCGTCGGAGCGAGTCAGGGCTTCGATGAGCACTCCCCCCAGCTTGGCATCATCTACCATCAGGTCGTTGGGCCATTTCAGGCGGCACGGGCTGTCCAGGTGTCGCTCCAAAGTCTCCGCTAGCGCTACGGGGATGAGCATGGGCAGGTCGGCCAGCTCCTCGGCCTGGGCCAGAGGCAGCAGCCGGGTGAGATAGATGCCTCCCTGAGGGCTAGCCCAGCGGCGTTCCCGGCGGCCTCGGCCCGCCAGCTGTTCCTGAGCGATGACCCAGGCGTCGGGCACCCTCTCGGCCTCTTCCAGGTACTCCCGCGCGATGCGCCGGGCCAGATCGTTGGTGGAGCCCACCGCCGCCACCAGCACCATCGCAACCGCCGGTCCCGGAGGCCCGGTATCGGGGCTAGGGCGTTGCAGGCCGTTCAGATGCTGCGTCCAAGCCATCGCCGCGAGAGTACCAGTTGGGGGGCTCCGCCGGGAGGGGCCCGGCGGCACAGAGGGCCGGAGCGATCAGCCCTCCTCCAGGCTCGCCAGCAGGTGCTGATGCCGTTCCTTGAGCTCCGCCAGCTGCTTGCGGTTGCCCTCCACCACGTGGTCGGGAGCCTTGGCGAGGAATTGCTCATTGGACAGCCGGGCTTCGGCGCCGCGAATCTGCCCCGCTACCTGCTCCGCCTCCTTCTGCAGGCGCTGGCGCTCCGCCTCGCCCATGGGCTGACGCTCGGCCACCAGGGCCATCTCGACGCCGCCCACGAGATCGCGGCTGGCACCTTCCGGAGCTTCCCCATGGTCGATGGCGGCGAGACGGCCGAGGAAGGCCAGCAGCGGGCGCTGGCGTTCGAGGAAGGCGTCGAGCTCCCCATCCTCCGTGCGCAGATAGAGATGCACCTCCGCCGACGCCGGCAGGTTGAGCTCCTGGCGCACCGAACGCACCCGGGTGATGAGCTCGATGAGCAGCTCCATGCGCTGCTCGGCGGCGGCGTCCTGCCAGCCCTCCTCCGCTTTCGGGTAAGGGGCCAGAACGATGGTGTCGGGATGGATGGCCTCGTGGCCGGGGAGCCGCTGCCACAATTCCTCGGTGAGGAAGGGCATGAGGGGATGGAGCAGGCGCAGACTGCGGTCCAGCGCCGTCAGCACCACGTCCCCCACCTGCGGACGCACCGCGTCTCCGCTCAGGGACGGCTTGCACAGCTCCAGGTACCAATCGCAGAGCTCGTGCCAGAAGAAGTGGTAGATGCGGTTGCAGGCCTCGTCGAAGCGGAACGTCTCGAGCTTCTGGGACACCTCCTCGGCGGTGGTGGACAGGCGGCTCAGAATCCAGCGTTCCGGCTCCTCCAGCTCCGCCACGTCGAGCTCCGACTGCACCTTCGCGTCCCCCACCCGCGACAGGGCGAAGCGGGTGGCGTTCCAGATCTTGTTGCCGAAGGCGCGGTAGCCGGCGATGCGCTCGTGATCCAGGGGAATATCCCGCCCCGGCACGTCGAGGGCGCAGAGGGTGAACCGAAGGGCATCGGCACCGTGCTCCTCCACCAGGTCCAGAGGATCGACGGTATTGCCCCGGGTCTTGGACATTTTCTGGCCGTCGGCGTCGCGCACCAGGCCGGTGAGATGCACCGCCGAGAACGGCAGCTCGCCGGTGAAGTGCAGACCGCTCATCACCATGCGGGCGACCCAGAAGAAGAGGATGTCGTAGCCGGTGATCAGCACGTCGGTGGGATAGAAGGTCTTGAAATCCACCGTCTCTTCCGGCCAGCCGAGGGTGGAAAACGGCCACAGGGCGGAGGAGAACCAGGTGTCCAGGACGTCGTCGTCCCGGGTCAGCTCGTCGGTGCCCGCCTGGGCCACCGCCGCCTCCCGATCCCGGGCCACCACCACCTCGCCGTCCGCCGTGTACCAGGCCGGAACCCGATGGCCCCACCACAGCTGGCGGGAGATGCACCAGGGGCGAATATTCTCCAGCCAGTGGGCCCAGGTCTTGTCCCAGCTGTCGGGGATCAGCCGCAGGTCCCCCTTCTCCACCGCCTCCAGGGCCTTCTGCGCCATGCTCGAGACATCGCAGAACCATTGGGTGGAGACCATGGGTTCCACCGGCTCGCCGCCTCGCTGGCTGTGGCCGACGTTGTGCAGGTGGGGCTCCACCTTGACCAGGAAGCCCTCTTCCTCCAGCCGCTGCACCACCGCCTTGCGGGCCTCGAAGCGGTCCATGCCGGCGAAGTCCTCCCCCGCCTCCTCGGTCATGCGGCCGTCGCGGCCGATGACCTGGATGCTCTCCAGGTCGTGGCGCTGGCCCATCTCGAAGTCGTTGGGATCGTGGAAGGGGGTGACCTTGACCAGGCCGGTACCGAAGTCCCGATCGACCACCTCGTCGCAGACGAAGGGCAGCCGGCGTCCCACCAAGGGCAGGATGGCGGCCTGGCCCTGGAGGTGGCCATAGCGCTCGTCCTCCGGGTGCATCGCGATGCCGGAGTCCCCCAACATGGTCTCGGGGCGCGTGGTGGCCACCACGATGCGCTCGTCGCTACCCTCCACCGGATAGGCCACGTGGTAGAGCTTGCCCTGCACCTGCTTCATCTCCACCTCGAGGTCGGAGATGGCGGTTTGCAGCACCGGCGACCAATTGACGATGTACTCGCCGCGGTAGATCAGTCCTTCGTCGTAGAGCCGCACGAAGGCTTCCTTCACCGCCTCCGACAGCTGCTCGTCGAGGGTGAAACGCTCGCGGGTCCAATCACAGCTGGCTCCCAGCTGATCCAGCTGGTGGCGGATATTGCCGTGGTAGTCCTTCTTCCACGCCCAGGTCTCCTCCAGGAAGCGCTCGCGGCCGATTTCCAGCCGGCTACTGCCCTCCGATTCCAGCTTGCGCTCCACCATCAGCTGGGTGGCGATGCCGGCGTGGTCGGTGCCCGGCAGCCACAGGGCGTTGTATCCCTGCATCCGCCGCCAGCGCACCAGGGCGTCCTCCAACGCCGACTGCAGAGCGTGGCCGATGTGCAGCTTGCCGGTGACGTTGGGTGGCGGAATCATGATGCAGAAGCTCGGCTTGTCCGGGTCCGTCGTCGCCCGGAAGAAGCCCTCCTGGGACCAGTGGCGCTGCCATTTCTGCTCGTAGGAGGAGGGATCGAAATGCTTTTTCATCGGAGGCTCCTGCTTCCAAGGGCTCGCTTGCTTCCAAGGGTTCGCTGGGGAACGGCTTGCCGAAGGAGACTTGCTAGGGGAGAAGAATCGCTATCGAGGCTGATGCCCTGGGGATCGCCGCGGGGGCGGTCGGGTCGTAAGTCGTCGATGGTGAAGCCTTGGGAGACCGGTGGGGGCCATGCCCCCCTTCGAGCTGTAAGCGGCCGCGAGGCCGGTACCGAATCGAGGGAAGAAGAGTCCTTGGCTGCTCTGGCTACTCTACCTGGCTCTCCAGCTCCCGCAACCGGTCCTTGATGATCACCTCGGCGAGGTCCGGAACCACTTCCCAGGCGACCTCACGCACCAGATGCTCCCCGACCAGGTCGGCAACCCGGCGGGCGATGCGCTCCAGGTCCTCTTCGGTGAGCGCTCCGGCGGGAATCTCTTCAGCCTCTTCGTCGCCGTCCTCAGTCTCTTCCGCTTCCGCCGCGGCTTCCACCGCCGGCTCTTCCTCGGCGGCTTCCTGCACCTCTTTCGGCTCGACGAAGCTGGGCTCCGGAGCCACTCCCGCGGCGAAAGCCGGCGGTGTTTCATCCTCGGCGGCCGGCTCGGTGCTGGGCAGGGCGATCTCCTGGTCGATCTCGTCGTCTCCCAGCTCGTCTTCAGCATCCAAATCGAGGCGGAAATCGGTGCCGCCACCGCCGGCCTCGGAGGTCTCGGAAGTCTCGGGGGCTATCGGCTCCGCCGCCTTATCGTCGCCTTCGTCCTCGGTCTGAAAGCTGAACACGTCCGGGGTCTCGGCGCTGGGAGGAAAGGCCTCCGGCGCCGTCGCCGTGGGAATCACCGGCACGTCTTCGGAACCCGCCTCCGGCTCGCCGCCGCCCAGGGAAAAGGGCTCCCCAGCCTCTACCGCAGGGCTCTCCGGAGCGGGGCTCGCCGCCGGGGACTCCAAGTCCTCGAATTGATCGAAGGCCAGCGGCTCCGGCGGCGATTCCTCCACCGCCGGCTGGGGCGCAGGCGGTGGTGCCGCCGCGTCGGCGGAAGCCGCGCCGCCGCTCTGAGCCATCAGATCGGTCACCAGGCGCTCCAACTCCTCCGACTCGAAGGGCTTCTTGAGGTAGCGGTCGGCACCGCAATCGGCGAATTCCTGCTCGTCAAAGGGCTCGAAGCTGCCCACCAGCAGTAGCACCGGTACCTGGGGATAGAGATCCTTGGATTTGCGCGCCACGGCATACCCGGAGGCGCTCTCGTGCATGTGCACGTCGGCGATCACCACATCCGGTGCCCCGGCGTCCAGACGCTCCAGCGCGTCGTCGCCGCTGCTGACGGAATCTACCTGGAAGTCCTCGCCGATGAACGTCAGCTCGATGACCTTCTGGATCATCACGCTATCGTCTGCCAGTAGAATCGTCTTAGCCATTGCGTCTCCGTTATTTACGGGCATTGTTTACCGGCGCCAAAGTAGCACCCGCCCCAAGACCTAGTCAATGCGTGAATTCAGCGTTCATCGAAGAAGTACACGAGGTCCGTCGACGGCGGCTGGTAGCCCATCTGACGGATCAAGCTGACCACCTGGCCACGGTGGTACGTGGAGTGGTTCACCAGATGCAGCAGCGCCTGCAGTAGAGACCGGCGGTGGGTCTCCCCTCGGCTATTGGTCCAGGCCAGCTCGGAGACCAGCTGATCCTCGGTGAGGGCGGCCATGAAGCTGGTGATCTCGGCGGAGATCTCGTGGAAGCCCATCTCCAGGGTTTCCAGGTCCGGATAGTCCTCGATCCCCGGCAGCATCCCCAAGGGATCCCCCACGAACCGCGAGAGCCATACGCGCTCCGCCCCCAACATATGCGCCAGGGTCCCCAGGACGCTGCCGTGACTGGCTCCGGCGTCGAGGATGAGGTGCTCCGGTTCCAACTCCGCGGCGGCGCGCAGCACGGCGCGATCGGCCCACAGGGTGTAACCCAGCAGATCTCGGACTGTGGTCAGCTGACTCATGGCTCGGTGACTTCGGCGGTCGAGGCGCAGAGCGGTCGAGAGACGCTCGACGACCAGACTGCTGAAGGTTGAAGGGATTCTAGCCGCTTCTCCCGCTGGGGCCAAGGTGGGGGGACTCAGAGAGCGTCAGGTGCGGGAATCATAGCCTCCTCTTCAGTCTCGAGCCTGCCCGGCGGGATGTTGGCCAGCGCTTCTGTCGACTTCAACTGCGAGGTGGTCATACCCTCTCGCCGAGGTTACCGTGGCAACCCGCCTATTGGTCGTTGACGACCATGTCCCAGCGCGACGTATTTCCCGTCTCGAAGCCACCTTCGAAGATGAGGCCGTCGGTTTCGACGAGAGCGAGAACAGTGTCAAGACCGCGAAATGGGGCCATGAGCACGTCGCAATCCGGTGGATCGAGATCGTCTTCATTTCGCGTGCTGAAGAGATATTGCTTGTCCTCGACCCGGACGAGGTCCGCACCGAAGCGCCAGATGTGGTGTTGAGCTGGCGAGAAGCGAAACTGGGAGAACACTTTGCCGGAGTTCCCGAGCACAAAGGTCTGAGGGTCGAACTCGAAGAACTTATGCTGAGATCGAAGCGAGCCCGGGCAATCCCCCACTGGATTCGTGTTTTGGGTGATTTCAGTCCCCCAGAGCTCGACAATTCCCGAGCGCTCAACGATGTTGTCGGGGCGGAAGCCATTGAGGAGCATATCGGGGTCAAAGTTCAGCGTACCTCCGGTGGCAGGAGTCCAGACGCCTCCCTGTTTGAATTCGAACAAGGCGCAGGTTGTGCTTCCCTGCAACGGTGGACAATGGGCGTCGGAGAAGTCCACGCGCACCTCAATGGTGCGAAAGCTCGGGGTGCGAGCGAAACCACGAGCGAAGCTATGCGTGAAGCCGTCGCCTGGATCGGATCGGGTCGTATCCTCAATCAGCTGGAACTGCAAGAGCCTTGCAGGACCGTTGGTTCCGGGCTCAAGCACTTTGGACCACGAGCCGACGAGGTCATCACCGGTGAAGGTTCCCTCCCAGACCCAGGTCTCCCACGGGACGGGAGCTCCAGTGGATGGGTCTTGGGCCTCAGCTACCATCCTGTAGACTCCATCTGCCTCGAAGAGGTTTCCATGGCCCCAGTGCCGGGATGGGCTGGTTACGCACGGACTAAAGCGACGGAGTGCCTGCATGCTCCAATCTCCCGTGATGCCCGCCTCGGTGCGTGGCACGCGCCAAAGTATGGTGTGGTCGAGGTCACAGTGACTTACAGGGCTCGAGCCGGAGTCAAACTGTCCACCTTGAGTCAGAAGAAAGATCCAGTCGCCAAGCTCGGTAGCACTCGGGAGATAGTAGGTGCCCCGAAGGGAGTCCATCGGGTCTGTGAACTGGGACGAGCTAGCGACGACCTGAAGCCCAAAGCTTGACTGCTCGATAAGGTCGCGGGACTCGATCGCCTGACTGAGGATGGGGAAGAAGATCGCTACTACCAGAACTGCCACACGCTGCATATCTCACTCCCTTCGCCGTGTCATGATAGCGACAGCTTAGCGGCAATACTTAATGTGATCAACAGCCAATCTAAAGGTATGACAAAGATTCCGTCGCGACTCCTTTGGCTTCCGCTCGTCTGGGCGCTGCTTGCCGGCGGC
>JAXHTF010000248.1 GCA_034211275.1 Acidobacteriota bacterium | reverse complement strand
ACCCACCTGATCGTCCACCACCCGCAGAGTGCGGTGACCGGCGGCCATGAGCCGCAGCATGGTGGCGACGAAGTTGGGGCCACCGGGGCCGAAGAGCCAGCTCACCCGCACCACCAGGTTGCGCGGGTAGGCCAAAGCATTCTCTTCCCCCAACAACTTGCTGCGGCCATAGGCGGAACGCGGGCCGGTGGCGGCGTCCTCGGCATAGGGCTCGGTGGCGGTGCCGTCGAAGACATAGTCGGTAGAGACCTGAATCAGCTTCGCTCCCGCCTCGTCCGCCGCCGCGGCCACCTCGGCCACCGCCTCGCCGTTGATTCTCTGAGCGTGATCCTCCCGCTCCTCACAATCGTCCACCTTGGTGAAGGCGGCGCAATTGACCACCACCTGGGGACGGAAAGAGCGCATCCAGGCGCGCAGGTCGTCGGGGTCAGTGATGTCCCCTTGGGCGTGGGACAGCCCCAGGGCCGGCTGGGAGCGCCGGCGAAGCTCCGCCACCAGGGCGCTGCCGAGCATGCCGGTGCCGCCGAAGATCAGGGTGCGCATCGTCCTCGCCTCAGGTAATGCCGACTTCCGAATTGTCGCCCAGCATGAACCGGTAGGCCTTGGGCTTGAAGTCGGTCTTGACGATGCGCGCGTTGCGGCCGATGAGAGAGCCGTCGATGCGCAGCGGGATGTCGCGGATCTCGCAGTTGTTGAGCACGATGGAATTCTCCAGCTCACAGCGCTTGAGGACGCAACGCTTGCCGATGGAGGTATAGGGGCCGACGAAGGCGTGGTCGAGCTTGGTACCGGCGCCGATGACCACCGGACCGCGCACCAGCGAGTCCACCAGCTCCACGCCGTGGCCCAGGCTCACCCGCCCCTCCACCCGGCTGCCGGCGGGAATCTCGATGGCCACGCCGTTGTCCAGGGTGTCGAGGACGATGCGGTTGGCCTCCAGCATATCCTCCAGCTTCCCCGTATCCTTCCACCAGCCCTTGACCACGTGCGGATGAACGCTCAGGCCGCGGTCGATGAGGTCCTGGATGGCGTCGGTGATCTCCAGCTCACCGCGGGCCGACGGCTTGATGCGCTTGACGCTCTCGAAGATGTGGTGGTCGAACATGTAGACCCCCACCAGCGCCAGATCGCTCTGGGGCTCCTTGGGCTTCTCCACCAGCCGCTTGACCCGGCCGTCCTCGTGCAGCTCGGCGACGCCGAACTGCTGGGGGTTCTTCACGTGAGCCAGAAGAATCTCAGCGTTGGGGCCAAGGCTCTGGAACTCCTCCACCAGGCTGGTGATGCCGCCGGCGATGAGGTTGTCCCCCAGATACATGACGAAGGAATCCTCGCCGATGAACTCCTCGGCGATGAGCACCGCGTGGGCCAGCCCCCGAGGAGCGTCCTGCTCGATGTAGGTGACCTGCGCACCGAAGCGCGAGCCGTCCCCCACCGCCTCCTTGATCTCGTCTTTGGTCTCCCCCACCACGATGCCGATGTCGGTGATGCCCGAGGCCACCACCGATTCGATGCCGTAGTAGAGCACCGGCTTGTTGGCCACCGGCACCAGCTGCTTGGCCGAGGTATAGGTCAGAGGTCGCAGGCGCGTGCCTTTGCCCCCGGACAGAATGAGTCCTTTCATCTTGATGATCTCCGATCGACGCTCGGAGACGGGCCGGGCTCCACCCGATGCGGGGAGCCGCCAGCCTCGTCCCGAAAGATTGTTCCCTCTGTGGGCCTTCCTGATAGGCCTCTCTGATGGCGGGCCTGCTTAGTTGGTGAGGTCCAGGAAGGTGCCGACGTTCTTGAGATTGACCGAGAAGCGGAAGTCTTGATCCCGCTCGTCACCTCGGCGGATATCGTGCACTTCGAACCGCAGACTGTAACACTGGGAGCGATAGTCCAGAATGTATCGCTGTTGCTGCAAAAGCGAATTGTCGATGTCGTAGACCACATCCGTCTGCAGCGCCAGCCGCCGGGGCCAGACCTGCAAGCGGCCCGTAAGGCGCATCTGATCGGACTGTCGCTGGCCGGTCTCCGCATCCCAGTTGGTGCGCCAGGAGACCCCCAAACGGTTGCTTCCGAAGCCGATGGCCCCGGACACCGACGACGAGGTGAGCTGGCTGAACAGGGTGTTGTAGTCCACCCGCGCCGTCAGGCTGGTCACCGCCGTCGGGTTGAAGCGCAGCAGACTGCTCAAGGGACCGATGCTGGTGCTGCGGCCGTCGCTGGCGCTCTGCAGCGGCGCGTCCTCGTCGAAGCTGTAGAAGCGGGAGAGCTCCCAGGACAGCAGCTCCCGAGCCGGGCCGTCCTCGCCGTCTTCCGTGCGCGGCTTCGCAAGCAGGCGGTTGACCAGTGCCACGCGGCCGAGATTCGCTCCCCGGATGCCGTCGATCTCGTCGAAGACCGGAATCTCGTCCAGGTCGTCGATGTCGGAGCGATAGGAATAGGTGAAGCGCGGCTCGATGACGTGCTTGAACTTGCTGAAGCCCCCGCCCTCGGTCTCGAAGATGCGCGAGAAGGACGGTCCGACGATCTCCGCCGACGCGAAGGAGAAACTGCGGCTCAGACTGTCGCCGCTGAAGCCGTCCACCGGCGGCGGGTCCATGGGATCGGTACCCGGGGTGGGGCTGGCGTCCGGCTGGCCGTTGAGGCTGTCGCCGTACCAGGTCAGGCGATGACCGGCGCTCACCGACACTCCCAACCACGGCACCAGGCGCAGCGGCAGGGTCAGCTGCGGCGCCAGGTCGAAACGGCCGTAGGTGCCGTCCTGCACTTCCGAGCGCTCCACCGACAGGAACGAAGCGGAGCTCTCCATCTGCAGGAAGAGGGGCGTGTTGCCGAGCTTGCGCGGCCGCAGCCGATACTCCACCTCCGGCAGCCGCGACAGGGTCACGGTGTTGCCGGTGAGGAAGGTCTCCCGGCGGTTGACCAGGATGTTCAGCGAGTGGGCTCCCCAATTGCCGGTGACGAAGCCCCGGGACTCCAGCGAGCGCACGGTGTTCTTGTCGACGCTGCGCTCGAACTGGCGGAAGAAATCGAAGTCCGAAAACTCCCGCACCGAAACCACACCGCGCATGCCGAAGGGCAGATCGGTGGTCTCGTGATCCAGGTTCAGCTTCCACAGCCAGTCCTCGCTCACCGGGTCGCGGATCACATAGCCCTGGAAACGCCCCCGAGTGCCCTCCGACGGGCGGTAGCGGAACTCGTTGCCAAAGCCCAGATACTCCTCGGAGTAGAGGTCGGCGAAGAAGGTCGTGTCGTAGCTGCGACCCAACACCTGGTAATAGGCCAGGCCGAGATAGCCGCCGCGGCGCTCCGAGTAGCCGATATTGGGCACCAGGAAGCCGGAGGTCCGCCCCGACTTCACCGGCCACAGCAGATAGGGCAGATAGAGCACCGGCGCTTTCTTGATGCGCATGGAGGCGTTCTTCACCCGGGCGTAGCCATCCACCTCGATATTCGCCTGGCCGAGGCGGAAGCTCCACGCCGGCGAGTCGCCACGGCAGGAGGTGAAGACGCCGTTCTCCACCTCGTAGGTCAGCTCGCCGGTCTTGCGCACCTCGGCGCCGGAGAAATAGAAGTCCGGGCTCATGAAGGCCTTGGCGTCGGTGACCGAGCCGGTCTTGGTCTGCAGGTCGTAGCTCAGAGTCGTGCCGGAGAGACGCTGCGGGCCCTGGTCGAGGATCACGTCCCCATAGGCCATGACGATCTTCTGCTCCAGGTCGACGTCGATGCGGTCGGCGCGGATCTCCACCTCTTGGTAGCGAATCACCACGCCACCGGAAAGCTCCGCCATCTCGTCCTGGCGATAGTTGAGGGCCCCGGCCCAACCCTCGGCGCTGCCGCCGCCCTCGGATTCGGGGAAGCTCAGGTCGAAGGTCACCGCATCTTCCGGCGGCTGGTCCGGCAGGGGCGGCGGCAGGGTCTCCGCCAACCGCGCCCGGCGCCACTCGCGGAACAGCTTGCGCTCCTCCGGCGTCATCTCCGAAACGGGTTTGTCGACGGGCTTTTCCAGCGGCACGGTGGAGGCTTCTGCATCGTCCGGCTCTTCGCCGTCGTCAGCAGGCGCCGAGCCGGCCCCGAAGTTGGCCGCCGGGTTGTCGTCCTGCTGCGCCGAGACCGCATCGGAGAGATCCTCTCCTGCGGCATCCTCGTCCGCCGCCACCTCACCGGTCCCCGGAGCCTCGAGATCCTCGGTGGCTTCCTCCGCAGCCTCCTCGGCGGCGGCCTCTTCAGCGGCGGGCTCTTCGGGGGTCACCTCGGAGCTTTCCGGCTCCGGCGATGCCTCCTGAGCCAAGGCGGGGAGAGCGGGAGCGAGGGCCACCAGGGCCCACAGCGCCAGCACGCACAACCAGAGGTTAAGGCGAAGGGGGGCGGTGACGGGATTTGGCAGCAGGGGGCTCAACGGGAGGGTGCTCCTCAGCGATTCCGCTCGACCAGGATGGCCGTCGCCTCGCCACCGCCGAGGCAGATGGCGGCGACACCGCGCTGGACGTCGCGGGCCTCCATGGCATGGAGCAGGGTGACCAGGATGCGGGCGCCGGAGGCACCGATGGGATGACCCAAGGCCACCGCGCCGCCGTGGACGTTGACCACGTCCATGGACAAGCCGAACTCTTCGACGAAGGCCATGGTGACGGCGGAGAAGGCCTCATTCACCTCCCACAGGTCGATGTCGCCAGCCTCCAACCCCGTCCGGTCCAGCAGCTGGCGCACCGCCGCCACCGGGGCGGTGGTGAACCACTCCGGAGCCTGAGCGGCGTTGGCGTGGGCGACGATACGAGCCAGGGGCTTGCGGTCGAGCTTTTGAGCGTAGGTGGCGGTGGAGAGGATCAGCGCCGCCGCCCCATCGTTGATCTTGCTGGCGTTGGCGGCGGTGATGGTGCCGTCCTTCTGGAACGCCGGGCGCAGTGAAGGCATGCGCTCCAGGTCGACCCGGAAGGGCTCCTCGTCCTTGTCCACGGTCACCGTCTTCTTGCGCTGGGGCACCTCGACGGGGATCACCTCGGCATCGAAACGACCCGCCTCCACCGACTCCCGAGCGCGGCGATAGCTCTCCTGGGCGAACTCGTCTTGGGCCTCGCGGCTGAAGCTATACTTCTCCGCGCACATCTCGGCGCAGCTGCCCATGTGCAAATCGTTGTAGGGATCCCACAAGCCGTCATGAATCATCGAATCCACCAGCTTGCCGTGCCCCAGGCGCAGCCCGTCGCGCACGCCAGCAGCCAGATACGGCGCCTGGCTCATATTCTCCATGCCGCCGGCGGCCACCACTTCGAAATCGCCGCAGCGCAAGTCGTTGGCGCCGACCATCACGGCCTTCATGCCCGAGCCGCAGACCTTGTTCAAGGTCAGGGCACCGGTGCTGTGGGGGCAGCCTGCTCCCAACGCCGCCTGCCGCGCCGGGGCTTGGCCCTGGCCCGCCGGCAAGACGCACCCCATATTCACCTGCTCGACGTCCGCCGGATCGACCCCGGCCCGCTCGATGGCCTGGGCCAACGCCGCAGCACCGAGGGCGTGGGCCGGCAACGGCGCCAAACCTCCCTGAAAGCTACCGATGGGCGTGCGCACTGCGCTCAAGATGACAATGTCGTCCATGCTGTCTCCTGCGGGGCTTCTTCGATGGTACCAGCGGTCCCCTTGACGAGGCGCTCGGGGGTTCTCCGGGGACTGAGATGCTAACACAGCCAGCCCACCGCCCATGAAGCTGCTGGGCATCGATTTCGGCGAGCGGCGCATCGGTGTGGCGATTTCCGATCCCCAGGGTCGGCTGGCAGTACCGATGACCACCCTCGAGCGCAAAAATGACCGTAGCGCTTCCCGGGCCCTGACCCGGCTAGCCCGGGAAGAGGGCGTCGAAGGGATCGTCTTGGGCGAGCCGGTAGGGCTCGACGGCGAGGCCGGAGAAGCAGCCCTCCGGGTGCGCCGCTTCGGCGCCCGGCTGGCATCGGAAAGCGGCCTGCCGGTAGTGCTCATCGACGAAACCCTGACCTCCCGGGAAGCGGAGCGCCGCCTGCGCGCCGCCGGGGTAGATCCACGGCGCCATCCCGAGCGGGTGGACGCAGCGGCGGCCCAAATCTTGCTTCAAGAAGCCCTCGACCGGCGCCAACGCGGCGACGGCGGGCTGCCCCCAGCGGCGGCCACCGAGCCCACCGATCCCCAGGAGTCCCCATGAGTCGACGCCCCCAACGCTCCCGCTCCAAATCCTCCAGACGCCGGCTCTGGCCGCGCATCCTGCTGGTGCTCGGGCTGCTGGCGGTGCTGGCGGTGGCCGCCCTGGGAGCCGGCGCCTGGTGGGCCTGGCAGACTCTCCACGAGCCCTACCGCAGCTGGAGCGGCGACCAGGTCCTGGTGGAGATCGAGCCCGGCACTGCCGCCACCGACATCCTCCATCGTCTGCAGGAGGAGGGCGTCTTGGTGGACGCGGACCTGGCGCGCCTGTACCTGGTGCACTATCTAGAAGATCCACCGCTCCTCGCCGGCGAGTATCGCTTCGAGGAAGCCCTCAACACCCCTCAGGTGCTCGCCAAGCTGACCTCCGGCGATGTGGTCACCCACGGCGTGACGGTGATCGAAGGACTGACCCTTTGGGAGACGGCGGCCCTGCTGGCGCGGGAAGGCTTCGGGGAGGAACAGGCCTTCCTCGACGCCATGAGCTCACCGCGGCTCATCGCCGATCTCGACCCAGAGGCCACCAACCTCGAGGGCTACCTCTTCCCCAGCACCTACCGCTTCCCCAGCAACGCCACCGAAGCGGCCATCGTCGAAACCCTGGTGCGCACCTTCCGCACCACCTACCGGCGCGAGGTGGAGCCCCTGATCCCACCGCCGGAAGCCGGCGAGGAGCCGGCCACCGTGCGCGACATCGTCACTCTCGCCAGCATCGTGGAGAAGGAGGCGCGGCTGGACGACGAACGCCCCACCATCGCCGGCGTCTACGCCCACCGCCTGCGCCGGGGCATCGGCCTCTACGCCGACCCGACGGTGATTTACGCCCTACGCCTGGCGGGGCGCTGGGACGGCAACATCCGGCGGCGGGATCTACAGATGGACTCCCCCTACAACACCTACGTGGTGCAGGGCCTGCCGCCGGGTCCCGTGGCCTCCCCGGGCAGGCTCAGCCTGGAGGCCGCCGCCGCCCCGCCGGAAGTGCCCTACCTCTACTTCGTCAGCCGCAACGACGGCAGCCACGTGTTCTCCAAAACCCTCGCCGAGCACAACCGCAACGTCGAACGCTGGCAAAAGCAGTATTGGCGCGAAAAGTGGGCCGAAGAACGGCGCCGCAAAGCCGAGCCGGAAGCGAAAGAATCTAAGCCCTCAAACAAAGGCAAGGAGTCACCGCCACCACGTTGACACTGTGCAATGCGTGGTATATCAAGAGGAGCGCCCCCGACGAATCGGCTAACCCGGCATTGCCGGAGCGCCCTTTTTTCCACTGCGGTCGAGGCCGCGGTGGAGCTGGTGACCGAGGAGACAGCATGAATACCCGCGAGCAGTTCGGCAGCTACATTCTTCTCAAGAAGCTCAGCGAGGACGCCCTCGGTGAGACCTTCCGGGCCGGCCGGTTCGGCAGCCAAGGCATCGAGCAGGTCGTCCTGCTCCGAGTGTTCAACGGCCAGGGCCTCGACGGCCCTGCCCTGTGGCAGAAGGTCGCCGACCGCAAGGAGCTGGCCGGCGGCCTACGCAGCCCCAACCTGGCGGCAGGCATCGACTTCGGCGAGCTCCAGGGTGTGCCCTACGTCGCCTACGACTACATCTCCGGCAAGAATCTGGCCCGGCTCCAGGAGCAGGCCAACCGCCAGCTCTCCCCGCTGCCGCCGGACCATGCGCTGCTGATCATCGAGCGCATGGCCTTGGGGCTGACGGCGGCACTGGAAACCCGCCTGGGCGGCGAACGCGTCCTCCACGGCTTCGTGGTTCCGGATCTGGTGATGGTCTCCAACGAAGGTGAAGCGAAGCTTCTCGGCTTCGAGGCCGCCCCGGGGCTGCGGGATATGGCCGCCAGCAACGCCGCCGTACGCAGCTTCGAGCGCTACCTGGCTCCGGAAGCCCTCGCCGGCCAGCCGCCCCACCGCAGCGACGACGTCTACTCCCTCGGCGTGATTCTCTATGAGCTGCTCACCGGCGAAACCATGCCGGCGGGGGTCGCCGACCACAACAGCCTGTTGGAGCAAGCGCAGATCGCCAGCGAAAGCGAGCCCGTGCCGCCGGGCATCCGCCAGCTGCTCCAGCGCAGTCTGGCCTCCCGAGAACAGCGCATCGGCGACGCCGCCAGCTGGCACAAAGCGCTCAGCCAGGTGATGATGGAAGGCCAGTACAACCCCACCACCTTCAACCTCGCCTTCTTCATGCACAGCCTCTTCCGGGACGAGATCGAGAAGGAGAGCCGGGAGCTGCAGAGCGAGCAGAAGATCGAGCCTCCCACCGCCACCGCCGAGATGGAAGCCGCCAGCTCCGGCGGCGGCCGCGAGCCGGGAGCGGACACGGTGATGGTGAGCAGCGCCGACATCGAGCCCGAGGCCGGCGAAGAGTCCGGCTCCAAGAAGGGCCTCTACTTCGGCCTTGCGGCGGTCGCCACCCTGGTGCTCGTCGCCGCCGTACTCTACGTCTTCGTCTTCGGCGCCAAGACCTCAGCCCCTCCCGAGCCCGCCGAGCCTGCGGCGCAGGTGCCCCCGCCGGTAATCCCGCCGCCGCAGGAAGAAGAGGTCCCCTCCGGCCCCACGCAGGAAGAAATCCAGGCCGAGCTGGAGCGCATGCGCGAGGAAATGGCCGAGAGCCTCGCGGCCCAGAACCAAGAGATGCAGGAGGAGCTAGCGGCCCGCTATGAGTCCCGTCTCGCGGATCTCCAAGATCAATACGAGCAGGCCCAAAAGGAAGCCGAAGAGCGCAAAGCCGCCGAGGAGCAGGCGCAGAAGGAAGCCGAGGCCCTCGCCGAACAGCAGGCCGCCGAAGAGGCCGCCCAGAAAGAGGCC
>JAXHTF010000247.1 GCA_034211275.1 Acidobacteriota bacterium | reverse complement strand
CTGCGCCCGGGCAGCGATTTGACCCTGGTGGGTTACGGCTCTTCCACCTGGACCTGCATGGAGGCCGCCGAGCGGCTGGCGGAGCAAGGAGTCGAAGCCGAGGTGGTCGACCTGAGAACCCTGGTGCCCTTCGACGAAGCGACGGTGGTGGAGTCGGTCCGGCGCACCCACCGAGCCCTGGTGGTCCACGAAGCTCCCCTCACCGGCGGTTTCGGCGCCGAAGTGGCCGCCCGCATCGCCGACGCCGCCTTCCCCTGGCTCGACGCGCCGGTACGACGCCTAACCTATCCGGACTTCCCAGCCCCCTTCGTCAAGAGCTTAGAGAAGGAACTTCTTCCGACAAGTGATAAAGTTGTCGCAGAAAGTCAGCGGCTACTCGATTTCTGAGTATCGTCGGCTTTCGGACGATGAATTGTAGTCCGGCCCTCAGGGATTGACCGGGCGCGGTAGATGCCTACACGGCGAGAGCGCGGTTCAATGTCTACCGCAAGCTGATTGGCTCCTCGAGCCAACGCCTTGCCTTCTAACCGCCATCGGTGCATTTGGGCACCCTTGTACGCAAGATCTGGCGACATGTCGCGACCTTTGGATCGCGCTTGGCGACAATGGATTTTAGTTGTACAATCCGTGGGCGGCTGAGGCTGGCTGTGCCGCCCAGCTGTAAGCTTTTCAATTCTTTTCTTCATATTCGTTGATTTACTGAGCGAAGTACGGTCCTGGCCTTGTCGTTGAGGCTAGGGAAGCTACTGTTTACGGAACGACCGAGGTGAGCATGGAAGTCGTGGAACCCAACCCAGTTGAAGAGTATTTGAGCGGATTGTCGGCCCGCAAAGAACGAACCGCCCGCGAGGTCTTGGACCTGATGGCCGCCGAGATCGAGTGGCCCAAGGGACCGCGCGGGGGCAGTCGTAGCTATGACGGCGTCAACGCGCCTTGGTGGGAGCTCGAACCGGAAGAAGTGGTCCAACTGCGGGAGCGTCTGGTCAACGGAGAGTGGACCTCCGAGACCGACGGCGAGCCTTATTCTCCCCAGATGATCAATCGCTTTCTCAACTCCCTCCGCGGCGTCCTGCGCCAGTGCTGGAAGCAAGGTCTGATGCCCGCAGCCCCGTATCTGGAGTCGGCGGCCAAGCTCAAGACCGTTTCCGCCAACCCGCCTCGCTGATTCCCTCTGCTCCATCCGCCCCCCTTGCGGAGCTCTTCCGGGGCACGTAGCTTAGGGGCCACCGGCGATCTCTCTTCGAGACCGCGGGTCGCACCATGAGCTCTCGCCCTCCGACACCCCCCGCCCCCCGGCCTCCCTTACCCATCGACCCCTTGCTGCCGGAGCTGGCAGCAACCCTGCGCGAGCACCCCGCGGCAGTGCTGCGAGCGGAGACCGGTGCCGGCAAAACCACCCGCGTGCCCCCGGCCCTGCTGGCCCTCGGGGTCGCGCAAGCCGGCCGCGTGATCATGCTCGAGCCCCGGCGCATCGCCGCTCGCGCCGCCGCCCGGCGCATCGCGGCGGAGTGGGGCGTCGACGTGGGGGAGGAGATCGGTTACCAGGTCCGCTTCGATCGCCGCTGGGGCCCGCGCACCCGCATCCTCGTGGTCACCGAGGGCGTGCTGCTGCGCATGCTCCAAGCCGACCCTTTCCTCGACGGGGTCGACGTGGTGATCTTCGACGAATTCCATGAGCGGCGGCTGGACTCGGATCTAGCCCTCGCCATGGCCCGGCGGGTGCAAGAAGCGCGGCCGGAGCTGCGCCTGCTGGTGATGTCCGCCACCCTCGAAGCCCAGCCGGTGGCGAAGTATCTGGGGGATTGCCCGATCCTGGAAAGCGAAGGCCGCCGGTATCCGGTGGAGATCGCCTATCGAGAGGACGCCGAACGCACCTCCCAGCCGACGGACCCCCGGCGCACCGCCGAGACCGTGGCCCGAGCCGTGCCCCAAGCCTTCGAAGCCGCCGGAGGAGACTTGCTGGTCTTCCTCCCCGGCGTCGGCGAGATTCACCGGGTAGCCTCCATGCTGGAAGGCTGGAGCCGGGCCGAGGGAATCTCGGTGCTCCCCCTCTACGGCGACCTGGCCTCCGGCAAGCAGGATGCCGCCCTGCGCCGCCAGGATCGCCCGCGGGTGGTGCTGGCCACCAACGTGGCGGAGAGCTCCGTGACCGTCGAGGGGGTGCGCGGCGTGGTGGACTCAGGATTGGCCCGCACGTTGCGCTACGACCCGGCCTGCGGCCTCAACCGCCTGGAGCTGGGACGCATCAGCCGCGCCTCCGCCGACCAGCGCACCGGCCGCGCCGGCCGCGAGGCCTCCGGGTATTGCCTGCGGCTGTGGAGCGAGCACGAGCAACGGGGCTTGCCGGCCTGGGACACGCCGGAGGTGCGGCGGGTCGATCTGGCCGGCGCGGTGCTTCAACTCGCCGCCTGGGGAGAAACGGCCCCATCGGCGTTCCCTTGGTTTGAGGCGCCGGACGCCCCGGTGCTGGAGCAGGCTCAGGAGCTGCTCCGCCATCTGGGCGCCCTCGACTCCCGCGGCGGCGCCACCGCCCTGGGCCAGGCGCTGGTAAAGATCCCCACCCAACCCCGGCTGGCTCGGCTGCTGGTGGAAGCTCAGCATCGGGGCTGTCTGCGCCGGGGCGCCCTGGCCGCCGCGCTGATGGCGGAGCGATTGCCCTTCGAGCGTGGCTGGCAAGGAGGTCGCGGGCATTCTTCGTCGGATTTGCTAGACCGGGTGGAGGCGCTGGAACAATTCCGCCACCGCCGCCATGCCCCTGCCGGCCTCAAGGAAGGCACGGCTCATCACGTCCTACGCTCCGCACGCCAGCTGGCCGGAGCCGCCCGGAGGCAGGTTGACGGAGGGAACCAGCCCAAGGCTCCCGACGACGAAGATTCTTTCGAGGCCCTCTCCCGCTGCCTGTTGGCGGCGTTTCCGGACCGCTTGGCGCGGCGGCGGGAAGCCGGCAACCCACCGGCGGAAGCGGGCGGGCGAGGATCCGGCAGCGAGGTACGGGGCTTGATGGTCGGTGGCCGCGGCGTGCGCCTCGCCCCCTCCAGCTCGGTGCGCGGAGCCGAGCTTTTCCTCTGCCTGGACGTGGACGCCGGCCGCCGCGGCGAGCGCACGGAGGCGTGGGTGCGCCAGGCCTCGGCGGTGGAGCGGGACTGGCTGCCGGAGGAGCTGCTGAGCACGGCGGTGGAGGCGGAGTTCGATCCTCAACGCCGGCGGGTGGTGGCCTGGCGGCGGCGGCGGTTTTTGGATCTCGTGGTGGAGGAGACGGAGCATCCGGTGCCGGAGGAGCAGGCGGCGGAGGTCTTGGCGGCGGCGGCGTTGGAGCAGCCGGAGGCAGCGCTGGCGCTGGACGATCCGGAAGTGGCCAGTTTTCTGGCGCGGGTGGAGAGCCTCCGCCACTGGCGGCCGGAGTTGGAGCTGCCGGTCTTTGGTCGGGAAACCTGGGCAAGGCTGCTCCCGGTGCTCAGCGTCGGCCGCCGCTCCTTCGACGATCTGCGCAAGGCGCCGCTGCTGGATTTTCTCCAGGGCATGCTCACGCCGCCCCAGCAGCAGGCTCTGAAGCGAGAAGCACCGGAACGCTGGAAGGTCCCCAGCGGCAGCCAGATCCGCCTGCGCTATGAACCAGGCAAGCCCCCCATCCTCGCGGTGCGCATCCAGGAGCTTTTCGGTTTGCGGGAAACCCCCAAGGTCGCCGGCGGTCGCGTGCCGGTCCTGATGCACCTCCTGGCCCCCAACCAGCGCCCGCAGCAGGTGACCCAGGATCTGGCAAGCTTCTGGGAGAACACGTACCCGGAAGTGCGCAAGGAGCTCGCCGGCCGCTACCCCAAACACGCCTGGCCCGAAGACCCCCTCACCGCCACGCCTGAGCACCGGCCGCGGCGGAAACGTTCCTAGCCCTTTCGGCCTGCCCGCTGCTGGGGCTTCTCGAGACCCGACGGGGCAGCCCGGAGCCTGTTCGATCCTGCGCGCGCTGCTCAAACACTTCGCGCCCTGGCGGGCGCTACGAGCCCTTCGGGTTGAGTTCGCATCGTGCTCGGCTCGAACAGGCTCCGGGCTGATGGTCGGGTGACACTGGTGCTTGTCTCAGCTCGCCCACTTTGACGTCCTCGACGCGACTGAAGCAACAGCCTTGAACAGGTACGACGACGAGGTCAGCTGAAAAAGGGAACCGGCCCTTCCCGCCCTTGATCCGCGAGCCCCCTCGAACCGAGCACGTCGCGAACCCAACCCGAAGGGCGCGAAGCGTTTGAGCGGCGCGCACAGGGTCGAGGGGGCTTGCGGATCTCCTGTCGGGAACCCCAACCCCGTCAGCGAGCACCCGCAGCATCGAGCCTCTGGAGAGCGTCCCTCAGCGAGGAGGGATCTTCGACCTCACCTACCCCATGCCGCCAATACCGCCGCGCTTCCTCAACCCGCCCCAGCTGCAAGAGCGCCTGCCCCAGGTTGAGATAGGCCTTTCCGTGCCGGGGATCCAGCGCCAGAGTCCTGCGGAACTCCTCCGCAGAAGCCTCCAGCTGCCCCTGGAGTGCCAGGGCCACTCCCAAATCGAAGCGAGCCTCCACCAGATTGGGCCGCAAATCGAGAGCCTGGCGGAAGAGCTCTTCCGCCGCCGGGAAGCGCTGTTGCACCATCTCCGTCTTACCCAAGTTGTAAAGCGCCTCCGGACTCTCCGGCTCCAGCTCCAGCGAGCGACGCAAGTGCTCTCGCCCCGCCTCCAGCTTGCGGCCAGACGCCAGGGCAACCCCCAAGCGGAGATGTGCCACCGCGAGCTCCGGGTGAGCGTCGACGACCCTCTGCAGCGTCGCCACCGCATCCCCAACCCGCCCCGCCTGCAGCTGCCCCTGAGCCAAGTCCAGATACGGCTCTGGCGCCGTCGTCTGGGCCGCTGCTAGAGCCTTCTCCAACCGCCCCAGGCTGGTCATGCTGCCCCCGCGCACCATCGCCACCGCCCGGTAGACCTCCGCCTCGGCTTCCGAGCCCTTCGCCTCCGGGAACACGAACTCGATCCCATGGACCACCCGGGAGCGCTCCTCCAGCGGTTCCACCAAAGCCTCGAGATCCGGTGGCGGTAGACCGATGCGGTGATCCGTCATCACCACGCCCACCACGTCCTCCGTCCGCCGCCGCGGCATGTGGCAGCCGACACAATTGTCCAGGGCGATGTCCTCCGACCCCGCCGGGCGCGGGCCTCCTGCCTCCTGCGCGCCGCATTGCTCCACCTGATGGCAGTTCAGGCAAGCCTGACGGTAATGCTCCGCTCGCCCGGCGGCGGGGACCTTGTGATGGGGATCGTGGCAGCTCAGGCAGGTGAGCTGCGGCTGGCCGGCCTCCATCGTTTCCAGATAGCAGGGACTCTGGAACATCCGATACGGATGATGATTGATCTCGAAGCGCTCCTCCTGCGGGCGATCCTCCACCACGTCCAGCGGCGCGACATAGTCCGACAGCGGCTCCCCCGGCCGATACGAATAATCTCCCCGCCCGAAGCGCCGCACCCCCGAGAGCGCCACCGATGGCTGGAAATGGCACTGCAGGCAGACTTCCAGGCTGCGCCCCGGGCTCAGCCGGCTCGGGTTCAGCACCGCCGCGCGCACCGCCGCGTCCTCCTCACCGGCGATCACCGCTTCCACATGCTCCTTGCCCGGCCCATGGCAGCGCTGGCAGCCCAGGCCCTGGGGCAGCTCGTGGGGATAGGTTTGGGGGTCACCGTAGTCGTCCGTGCCCGCCGCCACGTCCGGATAGCCGTTGTGGCAGAACATGCACTCCCGGCGGGTGCGCCGCAGCGTTCCTTGGTGGTCTTCATTGTCAAAGCCCGGCGCCATGGCCCAGCTTTGGGATTGGGTGTACCAGGCCACCGGCAGCTGGTACAGCTCTCCCCACTCCGTCTGGTAGAGATAGCTCCTGGAGGTGTGCCCCGAGCCCAAAATCCAATCGACCTTCTGCTCCAACTCGTTGATGGGCTGGCCGTCCTCCGCCAGCTGGTAGCGGCGCATCACCAACTCGTCGCCGCTGCGCCGGATCTCGTAGTGGCGCCGCGACGGCGAGTGATAGAAGCCGGTGTTCTCGAAATCCTCGATGGCCTCCCGTGCCCCGGGGCGGTAGAACGCCTGGGCCATGCCCACGGCCTGGTAGGAGCGGTAGAGGTCCCCGTGGCAGCGGGCGCAGGTTTGATCGTCGACATAGCCGCCGGCGAGGCCCAGGGCGCGGGGCTCATCGGGAAGGAGCTGGTTCCCCTCCGCCGCCGTCTGCGCGGAGCGATCCACCGAACCTTCTGGGCTCGAAGCCACGGCCTCCACCGACGACGGGCCGGCCGATACCGCCGGATCCTCCGCCGCGCCCCGTTCCAGAGCCACCACCCCCAACACCAGCAGCACGGCGGCTACCAGCACGACGAGGAACGGGGAAAGCTTGCGGCGGAAAGTCATCATCATCCGAGGAAAATCTTAACCTAGCGAGGCGCTTCTGCGACCCGATGCCCGGGAGGATGTGGGGCCCGAGAGCCCAGCTACTCGTCCCAGGCTTCCAGCATCCGCCGCACCTCCCGAGCGATGGGAGCAGAGCGGAACACGTAGACCTCCGCCGGCAGGTCCTCCAACGCCTCGGGATCCGAAGCCAGGGACTTCGACAGCCCCAGGATCACATTCTCCGGCCCGTGACGGCGCAGCAGCTCCAGACGGCTCTTCACCGATCCCCGATTCCAGAATCCGCAGACCTCCATCCACACCTTGCGCCCCGTCGGCGGGTGGTGGAAGACGAAATCCGGCACCAGGATCCCCTGGCCGCCGAGATCGACGATCTCCGCCTCGGTAGAAACCTGCCACTCCGTCTTCAGCTTCTCGAACTGCTCCGGCAGCCAGCTCACCTCTTCCGGCCGCCACTGACCGGTGAGGCGGCTGATGGGCTGGAGGCCCTGCTCCGACGACAGCTCGAAGCTGCGATCCAGCCGCTTTTTGCCCCACAGCAGCTGCGCCTCCAACTGCCAGCCATCGAAGTGAGTCAGGGTCGGCAGGAAGCTGGCCATCTGGAGGCCGTAGCGGGTGCTCGACTGGAAGAGAGAGGCCGGGCCGTCGAGGGTGATGCGGTAGCCGCCGCCGGTGGCGCGGATGCGGTGCAGCAGCTGGAAGAATTTGAGCTTGCGGAAGAGGGCCCGATAGCGCGCCTGGGTCTGGCCGCGGATCTCCAGCGTCAGCTCCCGCGCCCGCAGCAGCACCGCCTGGGCCAGGGCCGTGTTGTAGCGGTGCAGCAACCATTCGCCGCTGCACTCCTCGAAGCGCTGGAGCACCTGCTGGTCCTTGAGGTCGGCGTAGAGCCCTCGCTCCAGCTCCTCCGGAGTGAGCGCCAGATCCGCCCCTACCTGCTCCAGCACGTCCTGGCGGAAGAGCAAGTCGCCGCCGTCGCCACTCCGGAACGCCTCCGCGGCGGCGGAGAACACCGCCTGGCGCAGCTCCTCCGGATCCCGCGGTGCCCGGGTGTCGAACTCGCAGCGGTCGAAGAGCAGCTTGGCCAGCCCGCGGTGCAGCAGGAAGGCGGTGCCAGTGCCCAGCAGCTCCTTGAGATCCCGGTCCAGCTCTCCCTTGGGCCGCTGCAGGTGACGCTGGAAGGTCTCCACCAGCTCCTTCGCCAGACGGCGGTATTCCTCGTTCCCGGGGTCGATGTAGCGCGGGTAGATCCGGCCCTTGCGCACCGACACCCGCACCAGGTCACTGGTAAGCACGGTGCCTCCGCCGCCGGCTGCTGACGAATTCCTCCGCCGTATCTTCCGCCACCACCTCGTAGAGCACTGCCTCCTTGCCCTCGCCGCGGCGCAGGATGCGGCCCAGCCGTTGGACATGCTCGCGCACGCTGCCGCTCCCGGAGAGCACCACTCCGACGCTCGCCGCCGGTACGTCCACCCCCTCGTTGAGCACCTTGGAGGTGACCAAGAAGGGATACTCGCCGGAGTTGAAGGCCTGGAGGATGTGGTGCCGCTCCTTGACCTTGGTCTGGTGGGTGATGGCAGGGATCAAAAGCCGCTGAGAAATGCGATAGACCGTGTCATTGTCGGCGGTGAAGACCAGTACCCGATCGTGCCGGTGGCGGCGCAGCAGCCGTTCGAGGAGCTGGAGCTTGCCGTCCGACGCCTCGGCGATGCTCTTCTGCCGGCGGTAGGCGAGGAAGGCCCGGCGGCCCTCCTGGCTCTGGGAGGAAAGCATGAGGAAGCGATTCCACCCCCCCGGCGCTCCCAGCCGCAGGCCGTGGCCCTCGACGAACTCGCGGTAAATGCCCCGCTCGGCGGCGTATTCCTCCCGCTCCTCCTCCGACAGGCGCACCTGCAGCCGCACCGTCTCGTATTGGGCCAAATACTCCCCGGCCAGCTGGTCGATCTCTTTGCGGTAGACGACGGGTCCGATGAGGTCGTCGTAGCGCCAGTGCAGCCCGTCCTCTCGCTCCGGCGTGGCGGTGAGACCCAGGCGAAAAGGCGCCAGGGAGGCCTCGGCGGCGAGAGCGTAGGACGGTCCCGGCAGGTGATGGCATTCGTCGAAGACCAGGAGCCCGTACCGGTCCCCCAAGCGATCCATGTGCAAGTAGGCAGAGTCATAGGTGGTGACGGTCAGGTCCTCAAGCTCGTGGTAGCCGCCCCCCAGCAGACCGATGGTGCGGTCGTAGCTCGTGTCGAGGACGCCGTACCACTGCTGCATGAGGTCGAGGGTCGGCGTCACCACCAGGGTGCTGCACCGCGCCTTCTCCATCACCAGCTGGGCAACATAGGTCTTGCCGGAGCCCGTGGGCAGCACCACCGTGCCCTGGCCTTTGGCCTGCCACCAGGCGTCCACCGCTTCTTGTTGATGGGGAAAAGGCTCGCGCAGGAGGCGCGAAGGCAAGGCGTCGAATTTCTCGTAGGCCCGGGCGCTGTCTTCGAGCTCCAGGTCGCTCTTGCGCAGCGCCAGGATCAGCTCCCGATAGCGCCACGCTGGCGCCCGCCAGGCCTCGACTCGTTTGTCCCAGCGAAATCCCCGAGGCTCCAGAGCCGAGGATTCTTGCTCCCCGCCAGTTTGCGCCAGCAGGGTGCCACGATCGAAGGAGAGGCGAATCAACGGTGGTGGCCTAGGCAAACTGGTGGGGGGGGGGCCACCCCACACGAGACCATGGGGCGAGGCGGCCGGGGGTGGGGCACCCCCCCCCC
>JAXHTF010000246.1 GCA_034211275.1 Acidobacteriota bacterium | reverse complement strand
GGCGTTGGGGAAGCGCTTGAGGTCGATGGCCAACGGGAACGGTTGTTCTGGATCGTCCAGCGCCCGGCGGGCTAGCTCGTAGACGAAACGCTGGAAGAACGCGCTCTTGCCAGTACCGTAGTCCCCCAGCAGTAGCCACAGCCGCGGGCCCTTACCCTCGACCCACTCTTGAGCGTAGGGCAAGAGCCGCCGAAAGGGATTCTCCTCGTCCCGCTCCTCCGGCAAGACTCGCTGCTTGACGTAGGTGCGGCCGAGGACGCTGTTTTCGAAGGAGCTGACCAGCGAGGTGAGATAGCGGCGGGGGTCAAAGAGGCGGCGTTCCAGATCTTCGAGGGTCCAGGCTCGGAGGTCATGCCGATCCGCCACCATCGTCAAGGCTGCTGGGCTGAAGCTGCGCGCCACCACCATGCCGCGGGCTCCTTGGGCTCTTCCCGCTTGGCCACCGATCCACACACCCAACTCGTCGAAGACCTTGACACCAATCGGTTTGCGATGGTCCTTGCACTCCACCCACCAGCATTGCTCGTCGAGCCCTCCGACAATCCGCGCCACCAGATCTACCTTGTGCCCGCCGAGGATCTGCTCCCGCTCGACTCGGTAGCCGTGGAGCTCCAGGAGCCGGGCGACGCGGTCTTCGAAGCTCTTGCCCTGGCGAGTGCGAAGCGAGGGACCCAAAGCTCCTTGGAGACGATCCTGATCCGGGAACTTGGCCGCCTCCTCGTCCGCCGCCTCACGATCCGCCAGCAGCTCGAAACGCGACTGCTGCAAGCGCTCTTCTACCTGACTGTAAGCCCCCGCCACCGAGCTGGAAGGATCCTCGGCGCCGAGCAGCTTCTCCCCCCAAAGCAAACGCCGGTCCAGCGGCACTTCGATGGGGCGTACTTCGGCGAAGCGTTTCTTCCACACAGCTCTCCGCTTCTCTGCAGCTCCAGAGTCGTCCGGCGGTACCGGCGAGACCACGTGGATGCGTTCCAGCTTCGAGCCGGCGCCCAAAGCCACCCGCGGCTCCAGGCGTCCGGCTACCGCTTCGTCCAACGCCTTGTGGACGTGGAACAGGCCCTCGACACTTTGATGCCCATAGCTCCCCACCAGCACCGTGGCGTGGGGCAGAAGCGCCGCCAGGAAGCCTCCGATATCGGTAATGCCGGTGCGCGAGTCGATGAGGATGTGATCCTGCTCCTCGGCGAGAACCTGGAGAATGGCGCGAAAGACCGCGAGGCCCACCGCCGGCTGCTCCACCAACAGCCGCCGCCAGGGTCCCTCGGCGTAAAGACGGGCAAAGTCGGCCCCCTCGCCAAAGGCTGGCAGGATGCTGAGATGAGGCCGCCCCGGCACCGGCTGCACCAGCCCGCGTAGGCTCTCAGCCCACTCCTCGGGCATCTCCCCCAAGCCGGCCAGCTCGATCGGTTCTTGCTCAGACTTGTCAGTCAACCACTCGAAGAAGCCTCGGGGGACTTCCGCCGGCTCCAACGCCGGGATCCGGTGCAGCCCCGGAGCCTCGACATCGAGATCCCACAAGAGCACCCGCCGCCGTGCCGCGAGCATCCAGCCGACGTTGGCGAGGAGCAGGCTACGCCCGACACCGCCTTTGAAGCTGTAGAAGGTTGTGACGTGGGCCGAGCCCAGGTCGAAAGAGCTCACATCCCCGCCCTTCTACGGAAGGCCGGCGGGCTACCGGAGGAGCTGAATAGGAAGCTCATTCCGCGATCCATTTCTTCGAGCTCAGAAGCTCCATAGCCCCCTGCACCTTCTGCCACCTCGGAAAAGACCGCCGCTGCCTCCTGGCGGGGGTAGCTCCGTGCCGAGCCGGTAGAGAAATCGTCTTCGGCAGCAAAGCCCAAGTAGACGCGCTTTTCTCGTCCAACGTTTCGCCGCTCGATCAGATCGTGAGCTTCCAGCACGCCGAGGATGCGACTCAGGTTGGCCGGCTTGAGCTCCAACCGCTCTCCAACTTCTACCTGGCTCAGTCCCGGCTCCGCAGCCACCAGCTCGAGAATCTCCGGCGCGTGGAGCAGCCGCCTCGCCTTCTCGGGCTCCTGCGCCGCCAGGCTGCCGAGGCGAGCATCGAGGACGTCCGCCAACGCCCGCCAGCGCAGACACCAGTCGCGCCAGGCATCTTCCTGCTCCACCGGCACCAGGGTACGCAGGCCGTCGTAGAGAGCTTCGTGCTCTTCCCGCGGCGCCCTCCGCACGAGTAGCCGCACTATCTTGTGCCGCAAGGCATAGTCGACGGCCTCGAGGTGAGGCTCCGCTAGCTCGTTGCCAGCCCTTTCGAAGAAGTCAGCGTAGTCGTCGAGGGATTGGTCGAGAAGCTGGGCAGGACCGGCAGCCAGAATCGCTGAAGGGTTCTGAAGTTTCATCTGCCAACAATACACTACCGTTCAGTCAGCGTCCATCGAATCGAGATTCGGCATGTTGGGCTTTCCTGCAACATGCGGTGCGCCGAAGGCATCTCGTCCGGCTTGAGCTTCGCGTTCGTTTGCCCCTGTCCAACCTCTTGGCTTCCGGTGACGGAGCCGTTGGAATAGCAAACCATCCCCAAGCCTTGGCCGGTCTTCGGCTCCTGCTGAGCCACCACGGCCACCGTTCCATGCTGCAAGGCGAGTTGCTTGGACTTTGCCTGATGGGCATGCAGAGTCGATCTTCCACCCATCGACGGCACGAGCATCAATGCCGGCCCGACGACCTTCCAAAGATCGGTTACCGGCAGGTCCCCCATCTCGCAGAAGTCCAGGCAAATCCCCAACCCCACCAGACCAAAAGGAGCCTGAAAGAGCCGGGCTCGACTGCCTCCTTCAATACCCTCATCGAAATCCACCCCCGCTTCGGAGGTGATCGCCATGGGCTGGATCTTCAGGTGACGGGTCAGCTCATCGCCAAAGCGGTCGTAGACGTACGCGACGTTGCGCTGCACGTCCGAACGGTGAAGGTCGTTCTCATGGAAACTCCCCGCCACCACCAACGCCAAAGAAGTCCTGCCACGCCGACGCCGAAGCCAGCGATGAATCGCCTGGCGCGCCGCCGGATCGATGGTCAGCTCGGGAAGAACCAGGATTCGGACACCGGCTTCGTCAGCCTCATGGAGGATTGCCTCAACCGACGCCTGGCGCCCCGGTGGATCTTGCAAGGAGGGGAAGCGATAGGGAGATGTTTCCTGCCAGTTGACGAGGATCCCGTCCTCGAAGGCGCTGGCCTGAATCGACAGCGACGACTCACCGAAATACCGATAAAGCCGCTCCGGAAGCCGGCACAGGTCGACGGAGATCGTCCGGTGTTGGTCGGGAAAGATCTGATGCCGGCGGAGCCAGAACTCTCGCTGACGCGGCTGGCTCTGAGCCAAAGTGCTGGTCCAGCCCTCCCGCCGAGGCACAAGGTAGTAGCGACCGCTTCCCCAAGGCTCAGAAAGCTCGATAACACGGGATCGGCGATCCAGCCCGAAGTCCGTGGCCGTGGCCAGCAGCTCATCGACGGCCCCCAAGGCAGCCAAGGGATGCACGGCCTTCAGGACCTCGGAATTCTGTAGAGCCTTGAGCGCCCTTGTCCGCTGGTTGACACAGCGCCACCGATCAAACCCTGCCTGAAGCTTTGTGTGGTCGCGTAAGTGGCGCCACAGTACGACCAGCGCCCGCGCCGGATCATCCAGCGCGAGCTGCAGGCAGCGCGTCGAAAAGGAATCGTTCTGTTGCATGAAGCAACGAAAGATTACTCAAACAATCGACCCTCGGCAAGCTCTTGATATCGAAAGCTCCAGTCATCCCAGGATTCGATCAGAGCCTCACTCCAACCAAGGCCCCACATCCCCCCGTTCGAACCCATCCAAGAACACCCGATCCCCCACTCCCCGGGCCAGGATGCCGTCGCCGCTGGCGTCGGTGTCCGTCCACAGGACGAGGTAGTCGGAGTTGGGGCCGGAGGCTACGGCGGGGGCTAGGGGGTTGTTGCCCAGGCCTGAGTCGAGGGTGAGGTCACCGCCTTGGGAGCGGCCGGCAGGGTCGAGTTTTTGGGCGAGGATGGAGGCTTCGGAGCTGTCGACGCTGATGCCGGGCCAGGCCACCAGCAGATAGCCCAGATCGTCGAAGGCGAGGGACGGGGCGGAGGAGAAGGTGCCTTCGGTGGGGCTTTCCGCCAGGCCGACGAAGGAGGTCAGGCCGAGGGGCTCGAGGTTGGGATCGAAGCGGCGGGCTAGGAGGCTGCCGCCGGGGCCGTCAATGCCTTCCTCCTCGTACCAGATGACGACGAAGCGGCCTTCGGGATCGGTGGCCACGGCGGGGTTGCGCTGATCACCGGCGGTGTGGCGGTGCATGCGCTGTACGGGACCGAGGGCGGTGCCGGTGGCGTCGAAACGGCGGCCGAAGATGCCGCGGCCGGCGCCGTCGTCGTCCTCCCAGACCACCAGGTAGGTACCGTCGGGGGATGCGGTGAGGGCCGGACGGCTGCGCTGGGAGGCGCCCGCCGGGTGCACCGTCTTTTCGCCACCGAGAGCAAAGCCGTTGGCGGCGAAGGGGCGCAGGAGGATCGCCGTGCCGGTGCCTTCCGAGCCGTCATCGGCAGTGGCGCCCGCGGCGGCTGCCCAGGCTACCAGGAAGCTGCCGTCCCCGGCCACCGCCACCGCCGGGCGGGCGGAGGCGTCGGCGGGGGTGAGATTCACCGCCCGCTCCGAGCCCTGGGGCTGGCCCAGGTCGTCGACACGGCGGGCGGCGATGCCCGGTTCCGGATCCGCTCCGGTCCGCCAGACCACCACCGCCTGGCCGCCACCGGCGCTGGCGTCGGGGGCTGCCTGGTCGCCGGCAGGACGCGTCTCCACCGGGATCTCGGCTCCGGCGGGTGTGCCGTCGGCGTCCAGGAGACGGGCGACGATGCCCAGGCCGTCGGCGGCAGGAGCCTGCCAGAAGGCGAGAGCGGAACCAGCGGCGGGCACGGCCACCGCGGGGGCCTGCTGATCTCCGGCGGTGGTGGCGTTCACCGGCTGCGGCGCGGCGGCGGCCTGGGGAGCGGGGGTATCGCGCACCGCGTCAGGCCAGCGGACGAAGTAGCCGTCGGCCCACACGATGTCCCCGTCCGGATCGAAGGCCGGGAAGGAACCCACAAGATAGACCGTACCTTCGAAATGGCCATCGACTCCAGGACTCCGGACCGCGGCGAGGTGCTGCTCTCCCGGCAGAGGGAAGGTATCGAGGTAGAAGCTGTATGCATGCCCCCACCCGTCCCGGTGCGGGAGACACCGCAAATAGTCGGGCACCAGGACATCTTCGACCTGGCCAGCACCGACCTGATCGTAGGAGGTCAGGTCGACCACCGCGAAGCCTTCCTGGGCGTTGCGGGAGATGATGTCGGAGAGCCACGCAAACATCGCCGTGCCGATGCTGCGCACGTCGTCCACAGTCTCCTGCTGAGCCTGCCGATCCGAAGCGGGCAAGGCACGGCGGATGAAGTAGCCGTCGGCCCACATCAGGTCGTCGTCGGCGCTGGAGACGACCCCCGGCAGGTACGACGTTCCTTCGAAGGATCCATCGGCCCCCGGGGAACGGATGCTCATGCGGGCGTCGGCGATGGAGGTGGCATCCAGGTAGTAGTCGAAGCTGTGGCCCCAGGCGTCGTGCTCCGGTACCTCCGGTGCGTAGCGGGGCACCAGCAGATCCTGCAAATCCCCATGAGTGATGGCTGAGTAGGTGTTCAGATCCACCGGGAAGCCGCAGGCTCCCGCCGCCGAAGCGCTCACCTGGTCGGTGAGCCAGGCCAGCAGGCTCCGGCCGACGCTGCGCATCTCGTTCTGGGTTTGCTGCTGGGGATCGGGACTCGGGAGCTCCAGCGCCCGCAAAGCACCGAAGTAGGAGAGCCCGGCGAGGAGCCCGAGAATCGCTAGCCCCGCCCCCAGATCCTGTACCCAACTCCGGACCGTCCGCTGCTTCGCTTGATCGCTCATCCTCGACCCCTTCTCCGGTAATGAGAGCTTCCCGAAACCACGAGGCAATAGTTCTAATGATACACTGAAGGATGTTTTGCCGCATTCTCCCCCGGTTGTTCGCCGGATCTTGCCGGGGCGGACCGCTCACCATCCAGGAGTTTCCATGAGAGCCACCAGTCACCTACTCCACTTCGCCGGCCTCGCACTCCTCACCGGCCTCTCCGGTCTGTTCTGGGCACCGACGGCAGCGGCGGGGGTGGTGGATCCCAACGGGGATCTCGAAGTGATCTCCGGAGATCCCCTGGCGGGCCAGTTCAGCGCCCGCATCACCATCGACGATGACGACCGGGTGTATCTGCGGGAGGAGTCCCCGGAGGGCCTCGATGTCTATCGGGCTCGCTTTCTTTGGCGCCCGGCAACTCTGATGCTTGCCCCAGGAAAGAGGCTCAAGCTGCTAACCGGCTTTTCCGAGAACCCTGCACAGAAGCGCATCTTGACCTTCACGGTTCGGGATTTCTTCGAGGCTCCCTACCAGGAAATTCGTCTCAAGGTCCGGGAGGACGATGGAGCATGGATGACCACGCAGCGGATACTGGTGCCCATGAACTTGGAGGTCGTGCCGATCACCATCGAATGGCGCCGGGCTTCCGGGCCCGACGCTGAGGACGGGCTGGTGCGACTGTTTCTTGACGGGTTGCTGGCAAGAGAGATCTTGGGCGTCGACAACTCCACCTGGTCTCTCGACCGTGTGCATTTCGGCGTGGTCAGCGCCCCCAAGCCCGGCACCACCGGCACCCTGGAGATCGACTCCTTCGAGTCCTGGGCTCGGTAGCACAAGCCTAGAGCTGGGGATTCGGACCATGGTGGGCTGACGCCCACCCTACTCCCGAAGATTCGGCGGCTCGCCGTAGGGTGGGCGCCAGCCCACCGACGCGCGTCTCAGAGTCCATCAGAAAGTGGGTACCCCTGCGGTGAAGACGCAGGCGGCCGTTCCAGGGACGCCGCAACCTGCGGCTTGAGCTCGCCATAGAACGGAATCTCCTCCAGCCGATCCAGGGTGGCGAGGATGGCCCGGGCGTAGGTTTCTGCGTAGAGATCAGGCCACAGCTCCCATGGATTGTTGCGGCCGGTGCCGCAGGAGTTGATCTCGATGAGCTGCAGGCGGCCTCCGGAGAGCATGTAGTCGAAGCTAGCGTAGCCGACGCCGTGAGCCAGGAGCGCGACGCTGGCGGCTTCGGCGGCAGCGCGGGTCGCGGCATCGACGGTGAAGCGCTCGATGGGCAGGGTCGTCGACCGGTAGAATTCCGAGTGGCGAAGGTCCACCGTCTCCAGCGCCCAGGCCGCCAGCAGATGGCCGCCGAAGAGGTCGAGCTTGAAAGTGCGCGGATCCTCCGCCAGCAGCTCCATCACCACGTCCCGTTCCAAGTCGTAGCCCGCCGGGGGCCAGGTCTCGATCTCGGCGAAGGGCAGGAAGCGCACGCCCTGGCGCTGGGACGACCAATCGTGCTTGACCACCACGCCGTCCCCGTTCCAGTCCCCCGTGGCCGAGCGGAGCTCCTCGGCGGTTTGCGGCGCCGCCCAGCGGGCGATCTCCATCCCCGAGTCCGCCACCGCTTCCAGCCGGCGTCGGCGGGTGAGGGTTCGCTGCCCGAGGACCCGAGTGCTGGGCGCCGGGCGATGGAGACTCAGGGGATCGGCCAGAATCACCAGGTCCGCGGCGGCGCACCAGCCGCTCCACCATCGGCGGGTCTCGAAATCGACCCCGTGCTGGCCCAGGGCCGAGGCCACGGCGCCGTAGACCCGCCGATGCTGGGCTTGCAGCAGATCGAGAATGATGACCTGAGCCGGCATAGTAGATCCTTCGCCTGCTGGGGGCTCAAGCCGCCAGGGCTAGCAGGGCCTCGGTAAAGGTCTCGAGGAAACGCCGGGTGACGGCCTGGCGCTGGACGTCGGCGAGGTCCCCGGCGTCGAGGACCGTGGGGTTGGTGTTGATCTCGAAGGTCACGATGGGCCCCGTGATCTCGTCCCCGGGCCCCTCCACCCCGGTGAAAGCGAAATCGATGCGCCCGTAGTCGATGCCGGCGAGGGCACAGACCTCCGCCACCTGCCGGCGGCCCCAGTTGTGCTCGAGGTATTCCTGCTCCCGGCGCACCATCCAGGGCTCGGGGGTACCACCGCCCTTGACCATCCAGCGGGGCGAGTAGAAGAGATGCCGGGGCGCCACCGCTCCGTCGAGGAAGAAGGCGCCGGCCTTGTGGAAGAGCGACTCTCCGGAGCGCCGGGTGTCCTCGAACTCCACCACCAACCAGTCGCGGCGCCGGCCGTCGATGGAGCTGATGGCGTCGGTACCCTGCCCGTGCTCCTCCATCCACGCTGCCAGCTCTGTCGGCGAATGGAGCAACGGCGAGCGCGCGCCGTCGTGCTCATGCTCGTCCCGGAGGAAAACTGGGTAACGAACCCGATCTGCGGCCCCGGATTCTGCCACCTCGGTCCAGCGCCAGGGTCGGAACCGATGCAGACCGTCCTCGTGCAACCGCCGTCCCAGCTCGTAGCGCCGGAGCACCCGCCGGGCATCGTTGAGCACCCGCCGGGCGCCCAGCCGCAGGCAGCGATCCCCCAGAGCAGCCAACTCGTCGAGCTGGTCGGCCGTCATGCGCTCCAGATCGCAGAGGACGATGACATCGCCGGTGAGATCCCGCCTCCCGAGAGACGCCTCGGCCTCTCGATAGCCGACGACCTGGACGGCCCGGCGCAGCTCCTCCGAGCCGTGCTCGAGGAAGAGCTGCATCGTGTACCGGTGTTGATCGAAAGTGAGGAATCGCAGCATGGGAGCGCAGCGCCGAGAGAGTCGACAGCGTTTGGAAGCCTTAGAGCAGCGCTTCCGCCGTCGCCGGAGGCAGAGGAGCCAACGCCGGGAGCTGGCGGATTTGCCCCTCGGACCGGCGCTGCTGGCGGCGGCGCTCGGGCTCCATCACCTGGCCGGCGCGGGTGTTGTAAACATAGGTGGTGTCGGCACAAAAGGCGCTGCGCTCGCCAGCCAGCTCGAGGATCGGCAGGAAGAGGGCGAGATCCGTGGCACACCGATACCGCTGGATCTGCGCGCCGAGGCGCCGGTCCTTCGCCAGCTGGCGGAACAAGCCGTAGCGAAAGGTGCGGGGATGACTGGCGACCCACGGATGCTGGCGAAAGGCGCCGCGCCGCTTGACCTCCACCGGATAATCTTCCGCCCAGGTGCAGCGCTTGCCGAACTCATCGCAATAGGTGCCGTGGGAGACCAACAACCGGCGGCGGCGGTGGAAGTGGTCGAGGGTCTCCAGAGCCTCGGATCCTGCC
>JAXHTF010000245.1 GCA_034211275.1 Acidobacteriota bacterium | reverse complement strand
AGCGCGGAGATCGCACGCCATCTCGCCGCGTGCTCGTCGGTCGGCTTGTGCGACGTACTTCCAGTACGCCTCCGCGCCTTCCTCCTGCGCTGCGACGATCTGACCCACGCTTTCCGCGCTTATCTGCTTTCAGTCCAGTTTCGGACTCTCCCTTGCAACTTTCTTCAGCTGCGGAGGACCCAATGGTGAGATTTAACTTCCTCAGTAGCGTGCTTCTGACCTCTCTCCTCGTGCTGGCGGGATGTTCCGGCGAGCCGTCGCCTGGGGCGACATCCGAGGCGGAGGCTGTCGCCCAGGTCGAGGTCTCGAACCCGTCGACCTTTGCGCGCCCGGACACGCTGGTGACCTTCTCGCTCAACGAGCTCGGGGTGACCGAGGGCCCACTGCAGGTGTGGGAGGGGGATTCTCCTCGGCCCACTCAGCTCCTCGACGACGACGGCGACGACAGCCCGGACCGGTTGGCTTTCCTGGCGGGCCTGGAGCCTGCCGCGGCACATCGCTATTCGATCAACCAGGAAGAAGCCGGCGAGAGCCCGAAGCCTCGGACCCATGCCGAGGTGTCGATCAAAGAAGGTGGGGAGTGGAAGGAGGGGAAGTACGTCGGCGGCACGTTCCGCAACGTCGACCACGTCACCCCGCCGCCTCAATACACCGATCACGGTGAATTCATCCGCTACGAAGGACCGGGCATCGAGAGCGACCTCGTCGGCTATCGGATCTACCTCGACTGGCGCAACGGCTTCGACATCTTCGGCAAAAAGACCTCGGAGCTGGTGCTGCAGGACGTCGGCCAGGATGGCTACGACAGTTACCACGAGATGGCTGATTGGGGGGCGGACATTCTGAAGGTGGGGCAGAGCCTGGGCATGGGCGGCTTCGGCTATTGGGATGGTTCCCGGACGGTGCTGGTCTCCGATGTCGAGGAGCGCTCGGCCACCATCCGCTCCGACGGCCCCATCCACTCCTCCTTCGACATCGACTACCAAGGCTGGGATACCGGCGCCGCCACCGTCGACCTCACCGCCCGCTTCTCGATGCAGGCCGGCAGCCCGATGGTCGATGTGACCCTCGAGACCTCCGAGATCCTGGACAACCTGGCCATCGGGATCGTGGCGCACCCGGAAGCGGAAGTGATGATGGGGGACCTGGACATCACCGGCCAAGCCTGGAGCTACCTCGCGACCTTCGGTCCCCAGACTCTCTTCGAGGACGATCTGGGCTTCGAAGATGACCTGGGGATGGTGGTGATGTTCCGCAAGAACACCTTCGTCGAGAAGACCCAAGACGAGAGCAGTCACGTGGTGGTGGTGCGGCCCCACGGCCAAGTCTTCTCCTACGCTTTTGGGGCCTTGTGGGCGGGCGGGGAAGGGGAGGTTCAAACCCGCGAGGAGCTCGAAGCCTTCCTCCAGGCCGAGGTCGAACGGCGCACGGTGCCGCCGCGCATTCGCCTGAGCACCGAGGCTTCCCAGGCCGCCGAGTCCATGCAGCCGGTGGAGATTTCGACCCGCCTGGCGGAGTCCGAGATGGAGCGCCGCGGCGACAGCCTGGCCTACGGTAACTGGGATTCCATGACCTCCAAGCCCGCCTCCTGGACCTACACCACCGGCCTGCTGACCCAGGCCCTGGACGACCTATCCACCGCCACCGGGGATCCGCGCTTCGCTCAATGGGGCCGGCAGATCCTGGATAGCTATGTCGCCGAAGACGGCACCATCCACACCTACGACGCGGACCTCTTCAACATCGACCACATCAACTCCGGCAAGATGCTGCAACGCCTCTACGCGCGCCACGGCGACGAGAAATACCGTCGAGCCATCGACGCCCTGGGGGCTCAGCTGGAGGATCATCCCCGCACTTCCGAAGGCGCCTTCTGGCACAAGCAGCGCTACCCCCATCAGCTGTGGCTCGACGGCGTCTACATGGGGATGCCCTTCCTGGCCGGTCTGGGAGTCCTGGAAGGCGACGATCACAAGATTGAAGAGGCGGTGCACGAGTTCTCCATCGCCCGATCTCATCTTCGCGACTCGGAAACCGGCCTCTACTACCACGCCTGGGACGAGGCCAAGGAGCAGATCTGGGCCGATCCCGAGACCGGCCGCTCCCGCTACGTGTGGGCGCGGGGGCTGGGCTGGTATGCCATGGCCCTGGTGGACATCCTCGACGTGATCCCGCCGGAGAAGACCGAGCTCCGCGCACCGATCCTGGAGATCATTCCCGAGCTGGCGGAGAGCCTGGTGGAGTACCAGGACGAGACCGGCGTGTGGTTCCAGATCATGGACATGCCCGACGAGCCCGGCAATTACCGGGAGGCTTCGTCCACTGCCATGTTCACCTATTTCCTTGCCAAGGCCATCCACCAGGGCTATCTCCCCGACTCGTTCCAACCAGCGGCGGAGAAGGCCTACGCGGGCTTGGTCGACGAATTCGTTTCCATCCACGCCGACGGCTCCTTCCACCTGACCAACAATTGCGAGGTCGGTGGCCTGGGCTACGGTCGGGACGGCAGCTATCACTACTACATGAGCGAGCGGGTGGTGGAAAACGACCCCAAAGCCCTCGGTCCGGCGATCATGGCGGGCCTCCAGATTTCCGAGCTCGCGCAATGACCGCCGGCGGGTCCGACCCGTCGCCGCGAGATTCCACTGCATTAGGAGATGACCCCATGCCCTACCCGGGATTCGACCTCACCGGACGCTCCGCCGTCGTCCTAGGCGGCACCTCCGGCATCGGCCGCGCGCTGGTGGACGGTCTCTTGGAAGCCGGCGCCGACGTCGTCGCTAGCTCCCGCCAGCAGGCCCCCGTCGACGCCACCGCCCAGGCCATCGAGGAGTCCGGCCGGAAAACCTTGCGGCTAACCTCCGACGTTACCGACCGCGCTTCCCTGGAAGCTCTTCGCGAGGCCGTCCTCGACACCTTCGGCAAGGTCGACATCCTGATCAACTGCGCCGGCCGCACCCGCCGCACTCCGACCCTCGAGGTCGGCGACGACGAGTGGCAGGCCATCCTCGACACCAACCTCACCGGCACCCTCCGCGCCTGTCAGGTCTTCGGCGCTCCCATGCTCGAGCGCGGCTACGGCCGCATCGTCAACATCGCTTCCTTGGGAACCTTCGTGGCCCTCTATGAGGTCGCCGCCTACACCGCCAGCAAGGCCGGCGTCGCCGCCCTCACCAAGTCCCTGGCCATCGAGTGGGGATCCCGCGGCGTCCTGGTCAACGCCATCGCCCCAGGCGTCTTCCGCACCCCCCTCAACCAAGACCTCCTCGACGGCACCGACCGCGGCCGCGAGTTCCAGCTCCGCACCCCCCTCGGCCGCTTCGGCAAGATCGAAGAACTAGCCGGCGCCGCCATCTTCCTCTCCTCCGACGCAGCGAGCTTCGTCAACGGCGAGGTGTTGGTGGTGGACGGCGGGTTCCTGGCCAGCGGGGTGAATCAGTAGAGAATCAGAAGTTGGGTCCCCCTTTCTTTCGGCGTTGCGTTCAGGCTACCGTTGTGCTCCTCGGAAAAGCTCCCCTGCATCATGCGAAACCTCGTCTACTACATTGCCACCACCCTCGACGGCTTCATCGCTCGGCCGGACGGATCGTTCGATGACTTTCCGTGGGATGACGAGTTCATCCGGTGGCTGCAAGAGATCTATCCGGAGACCTTCCCTGCCCCCATGCGGCCGGATGCGACGCGGGCTGAGAACCAGGCTTTCGACGCTGTCCTCATGGGGCGGCGGACGTATGAAGTGGGGGTTCGTCAAGACCTGACGAGCCCGTATCCGACCCTGGACCAATTCGTCCTCTCCAGCACGATGGAGCAGTCGCCGGATCCAGCCGTCACGTTGGTGTCGGAGGATGTCGCCTCCTTCGTGGCGGACCTCAAAGCTACGCCGGGCAAGGACATCTGGCTGTGTGGCGGGAGTGTGTTGGCTACGAGCCTGTTCGAGGCTCAGCTGGTTGACCGGGTGATCCTGAAGCTGAACCCGGTGCTCTTCGGTGAGGGCATTCCCCTTCTGGATCGACGTTTGGCGACAGTGACGCTGACCTTGGAGTCGAGTCGGGTATTTGCTGGCGGGCACGTGTTGCTCGACTACCGGTGTTAGCACCGGCCCTTGGTAGAACCTAGGCTCCGGGTCACGTCTCTCGCGAGCCCGAGGTCAACAAGTCGGTCCCCCTTTCTCCCGCCTGCCTCTCGATTCTTTTCCCGGCCCCACAGCCTAGCTTTTTCAAGCCCTGGAAGCGCCGGCTCCCAGCCGGCCCTTTGGCGCTTGTAGGCAGCTCGAATCTTGCGTCAGAAGGTGAACCAGAAGGTGGGTCCCCCTTCTTGGCGTCCCGAGCCGAACACCGCTCCAGGACTTCTCGACCGCACCTCCCCCTGCCGACGGCGTCCGTGTTATAACCGAGGAAATTAATGAAAGAGGAGACGTTGGACCCTCACGTCGCAACGTCTGGACTCATTCTGGCTGGTCCACCCAGGCTTCCAGGAGTCTGACTCCGAACCCCAGCGTAGGCTGAGGTCTCGGAGCTTGGTACGACTTCGGGTGCCCTAATTCCTCCAAGGAGACGCCAATGTCCGACCGACGACCCTCCGCCGCCCAGCTTCTGGGGTTGGTGCTCGCGACCTGTGGTCTCTGTGCCTTGGCAGCTGAGTCCATCGCCTCGGAGTTCCCTACGGAGATTTGCGCTGCTGCGGAGCTCTCCGGCTCGAGGACTCCGGAACGAGAGAGGCTGAAGCTCGGTGCCAACTATGGCGTCGCCTTCTCCGGCGGTGGGTCGCGCTCCGCGGCCGCCACCATCGGTCAGCTGCGGGGCCTTCATCGAGCGGGCTTGTTGCCTTCCATCGACTATTTCTCGGCGGTGTCCGGAGGAGCCTGGGCGGCGGTGCCTTACACCTACTACCAGGGGGGAGAGCCGGGTATCGAGACCTTTGTGGGGCTGGATCTCTATCGCCCCCCGGAGCTGCTCTCGGATGAGGATCTGGAGAGCCTGCCCGAGGGCTCGTTTGTGAAAGCCCTGGGTGGAGTGGGTTTCTTCGTGACCCGAGCCCCTTCGGCGCTGATCCGCGGCAAGGGCAACGAGATCTGGTCGGACATCGTCGGCAAGGAGCTTCTCGCCCCGTTCGGGCTCTACGATCGAAGGTATCTCTTCGCTTGGGACAAACCGGTCGGCGATTTCCTGACGCGGTTACCGCAGAGCGAGGCGCGTCATATCCCCTACCTCCTCGTCGGCGGTGTCATCAAGTGTGGTCCCTTTGGCGACCGCCGGATCCTCCCTCTGGAGATCTCCCCCCTTTCTACCGGGGTCCTTCCCGGTGTCGCCTCAGACACCCGTTGCCCGCAAAGTGGCTATATCCCCACCTACGTCTTTGACAATCCGCCAGCTTCCACCAACGACTGTCCCGATAACGAACAGAGCTACCGGATCGAGCATAAGAAGGATCTGTTCACCCTCTCCGATGCTCTCGGCATCACCAGCTCGGCACCAGGTCTCCTCGTCGGGAAGCTGATGCCGTTCCAGACGGCGGTGATGAAGACTCCGGAGAATTGGGACAACTTCAAAGCTCGCGATGGAGGAGGGCTCGATAACCTGGGCCTACTGCCCTTGCTCTCCCGCGAGGTCGCCAACATCACGGTCTTTGTGAACTCGAAGCACCCGATCGAGCCGGATTGCTCCGGAAAGAAGTGCAAATGGCGCAAGCCGGTGACCTCCTATTTCGAGGTTACCGGCACCAAGAAGACCGGCTTCCTCGGTCAGGAGTCGTCGGGATCCGTCAACTCGAGCATTGCAGGAGTTTTCCAGGGCAACGGTGAGGAGCTGGTGAAAAGGCTGGCTGCCCAAAAGCGTGCAGGCAAGATTCCCTTCCACTGCGGGGAGTTTCCGCTGAGTGAGACCAACCAGCTAAAACTACCCTCCACCTACAAGCCGAGGATCTGCTGGGTCTATCTCGATCGGACCGAGGAGTGGGTGAAGCAGCTGGAAGGCGCCGAGGATTCGCTGGTCCACGCGCTGAAAACCCAGCAGCGCCCCTACCGAGACTTCCCTCACTACGCCACCTTTCTTTCAGAAGGCAGTCGGGGCCAGGCCGCGGACCTGGACAAGAAAGAGATCCTCGCCATGGGGCAGTTGACGACCTGGACCGTTTGCGAGATCGCTCAGGATCTGGTGGCGGGGGTTGAGGTGGGGTGCTCGCGGGAGGTGCGGGTGGGGGAGTAGGCGAGCGCGGAGCACTCCGGAGGTTCCAGGAAGCCGAACGGTTCCTGGCGGAGCACAACCGGTCCCGTCCCCAGTATGTCTTGGTCTTCCGGCCCGTTGGTGATGCATCGGGGCTGAGCCGGTGGGTACTTGGTGATTTGAGAAGCCCACGACCTGGGTGAAGGTATGGTGCCCTGTTGCTGAGGGGGCCGTTCAGTATCTTGCGTGGTAAGTATCTGGTGGCCCTCCGAGGTAACCAAGCAGTCCGCGAGCTTGTCTACGACCCCTTCGAGCCCATGGCCGCAGGGAGGGGTGTGTCCATGATCGAAACTTGCGGTATACTTTCACTCTAGCAATCGTCAAAGTATCGAGTCGCGATCTGGAGGTGGCCGTGAAACAGCACCTGAGAAGAGAGTGGCGAGCCGCTGGCAGGCTCCTACGACCGTGTGCGCTGCTCTCTGCCTCTCGCGAGGACCCATCGAATCCCCAGATTCGGTCCGGCCGCTCGGGCCGCGGTTTCGTCAAACTGCGCGCTATTTGACATCGTGAAGGGGGACGATCCAGATGGAGCAGCAGCGCGGCGATGGTACATAGAGCGCTTAAGGTTGGGCGGCTTAGAGCATTTCGCTGGCCCGGAGGAGGAGCTGTCGGCGAACAATGCATGAAGTCTCGTGTGAGAAGAGCATCAATGAATTGGCTAAGGTGGTAGCTCGCTAGTGAGAAACTACATTACTACAGTAGCTGTTGCGGCAGGCGGCGCATCAGCGGCGGCCGGGAGTAGGTACCTTATCGATGATCTCAGCCTCTCGCCAGGTTCTGCTCTTGCGGTAAGCACCCTGCTCGCAATCCTCGTTTACAGAGGTCTCGAGATTCTGCTCGTAGTTGTCCCTCTTCGGTGGAGATGGGCGCGCCGAATTCTGGATGTTAGGGCGCGATTCGAGGGTATTTGGATCTCGAGGACTGACAAAGAAGGCTCCAGGTACTACAACTATATTACGCTTAGCTACGAACCGAGTGCTGAAGATTTCTCTATATCAGGAATATCCTTCGGCAACGAGGACGAGCATCACTCTTCCTGGGCAGGAGCCAACATTGAGTTTGACCTCAAGAAACCCGTGGTTCGCTTCTTCTACGAAGCCTCCGTTCACGAAGCCGATGTTGAGGACGTACTTGGATTTGCCAGCATCAAGTTCCAAGGTGCGTCCTCAGGATCGTTTACCAGCGGAGCCGGGCACATCGTAGACACTGGTTCATCAAGTAAAAAATACCCTATCGTCTTCAATCGACTTGAGGCTGCTGAAATGAAAGATCTCGTAGGAATGAAGAAGGTCGCTACAATCGACCAAAAACAGAGCCTATTACGTGCTTATCGCAAACAGCATCCAAACTTCTGAGGTGGTGAAGAGCGCAGAATGCTGTAATGCCCGCGCGTTCAACTCCGCGACCATGCGTACTACTGCGCATCCGCTTGGATTCGGCCGTTAGTCAGAGCAAGAAAGATGAAGACACGACTAACGCCACACTACATTGACTTGGTGTACGACACATGCCACAAGTCATTCTGGCGTCGGAAGGCCCTTGCGAAGTTCCTTCGGCAGTGCGGTGTCTCGGAGTCTTTCCTTGCGTCCTGGACCTCTGACGAGTCTAAGCGGGATCTCCTTGATCGCCTTTTTCCCAGGCTACTGAAATCCAACAAAGGCAAGCGAGCACTTACGCTCATGGCGAAGTACCTGATGGAACAAACATACTTCCCTGACCTGCAGAACTGGGAGGATTCCGCCGAGAAGATCAAGGCAGCCCACGACGCAGTCGCTCGCCTGAAGAGATATCACCAGAAGCAGGAGGAGGAGATCCAGTCCGAAGAAGACAGACAGCGGGCACGCGCCGAATTCAGGCAACGGCAGGAGGCCGTTTCCCGTTCGCAGCAGAACCTGCAGAAACTCAACGACCAATTGAATGACCTAGGGGGCAGGATCGGCGAGCAACAGGCCGGCTATGATTTTCAGGACTGGTTCTATTCATTGCTGGACTTCTCTGAGATCCAGAACCGTAGGCCGTACACGCACGCAGGTAGACAGATCGACGGCTCACTTACACTATCGGGAACGACGTATCTGGTGGAGTTGAAGTTCACGGCGGGACAAGCGGATGCGACCGATATCGATAGTTTCTATCGGAAGGTGACGAGCAAGGCTGACAACACCATGGGAGTTTTTGTCTCGATATCGGGCTATTCGTCTGTTGCCGTCAAGGAAGCATCAGGTGAACGCACGCCAGTCTTGCTGATCGATCATTCACACGTCTACCTTGTGCTGGGTGGTATCATGGGAATGGGGGAAGTGATTGACCGGGTCAGGCGACACGCGTCTCAGACGGGGGAAGCGTACTTGTCCGCAAAGGAGTTCTCAGGATGAAGAGTGGCTCTTCCGGCATCGTAGTGGGTCCGCGATAGTCTCGGCAGTGCGGGACACAGAGCTTTACGCGCAGATTCTTGGAGTCCGGTCGCCGTAGACGGTCGGCCGCGTGGCGCTGCAGCTTGTGGGCGGTGACGTGGAGGTCTTCGTCGAGCACGGCGGCGGGGGGCGGGCTTGGCCTGCCCAGAGTGTGGGGAACTGGCGAGCCGGTACGACACGAGGCAGCGCCGATGGTGGCACCTGGACACGTGCCAGTACCGCACGGTTCTGGTGGCCGACGTTCCGCGAGTGAAGTGCCCACAGCACGGGGGTCAAGACGATCCATGCTCCCTGGTCGGAGCTGGGGTCGAAGCACCGAGCGATCTTCAAAGGTTCGTACAGCTGGGCCATTGGCTTCCGCCTGGAGCCGATCGAGCGCTCAGCCCGTGGCTTCCGCAACCGGGACCGTTTCCGTACCGCCATCTACCTCCACCTCGGCGGGCTCCAGCTGTACCCAAGAGCTGCCGCCCACCTGGGTTCCTGAGGAGCCGGAAGATTGCTGAAAGGGTCAAAATCCAATAGTTGCCGACAGGTGATGCATCGGGGCTGAGCCGGTGGGTATTTGGTGATTTGAGAAGCCCGCGACTTGGGTGAAGGTATGGTGCCCTATCGATGGGGACGCTGTTCAGTATCTTG
>JAXHTF010000244.1 GCA_034211275.1 Acidobacteriota bacterium | reverse complement strand
CAGCCCTACGGCACGGTGCTGCTGTGGGTGGTCTCCGCTTCGGCGGTGCTGGCCGCCGCCGTGGCCCTCGCAGCGCCCCTCTTCGCCGGCTTCGATCCGGGACTGCCGCCGGTGCTGCGGGTGTACTCCCTGTGGTTGATTCTCGACGGGCTGGCGGTGGTGCCCCGGGTGTATTTCGAGCGCCAGCTCTCGGTAGGCCGCCTGGTGAAACCGGAGATCCTCCGCGGGCTGTGCTTCGCCGCCGTCTCCATCGCCCTCGCCATCGCGGATTTCGGCGTCTGGAGCTTCGTCGCCGGCGAGCTCGTCGCCGCCGCCCTTTTCGCCGCCCTGGTGTGGCGCCGGGCCTGGGGGGCCATGCCGCTGAAGGTCGAGCCGGGGATCCTCCTCGACCTCTTCCGCAAGAGCCGCTACCTCTTCCTCATCGCCCTGGCGGCGGTCTCCCTACCCCACCTGGCAGTGCTCATCCTCGGCGCCTTCGGTCAATCCCAGGTGGTGGCCTACTTCAACAAAGCGCGTCTATGGGCCTACCGGCTGCAGATTCTGGTGCTGCCGGCGGTGGCGCGGGTGCTCTACCCTGCCCTGGTGGAGTATCAATACGAGCCTCGCCGCTTCGCTGGCGCCTTCCGCTTGGGCACTCTGTCGATCCTCGCCATGGAGACCCTGGCGGCGTATTTCCTCTTCTTCAACGCCGAGGTGGTGCTGGTGGGAGTACTGCTAGGGGACGGCTGGGAAGGAGCGGTGCCGCTGATCCAGATCCTCTGCTTCGCGCCGCTGATGGATCCCTTCAGCCGCCTCGGCGGCGAGGTGCTGAAGGTGCGCCAGGAGGATCGCGCCTGGCTGATCATCGTGGTCGCCAACTTCCTCAGCCTGGTCGCCTTCGGCCTCGCCTTCACCGCCTGGATGGGGGCCGAGGGCATGGCCTGGGCCAACTACCTGCTGCTGGGCAATCTGATCATGACCTGGCGCATCTGGCGCGCTCTGGGACCGGCGTTCTGGCAGCTGGTGCGGGACCTGGTCTTCCTCTACCTGGTGCCTCTGCCCTTCTTCCTGGTGGTGGCGATGTTGCTGCCGGCGGATAGCTGGGGGCGCTTCGGCGCCTCCATCCCGGCGGCGGCGGCGGCCGGCGGCGTCTATCTCTGGCGCTTCTACCATCCCTTCCGCAGCTTCTTCGCCCCAGAGGATGCCCCGGAAGAGAAGCCCGAGCAGCTCCGGGAGGAGGAACCCGAGGGACCGCCGGAGGTTGCCCCGTGAAGGATCCCGCCGCCGCGATCCCCGGAGCCCCCATCCGAGTAGCCCCCATTCAGGTGGCAGCGGTGATGCCCGGGGTGGGCGTCTTCCGCCGCGGCGCCGAGGCCTTTGTGGTGGATCTCTGTGCCGCCCTCGACGCCCGCCCGGACTTCCAGGTCACCCTCTTCTGCCGCGGCCCGGCGCCGGTACCCCATCGGCGCATCCGGGCCCTGCCCCGGGACCGCCGCTGGCTGGAGACGCTCTACGGTGCCACCCGGCTGGGCCGCAAGATCCTCGACACCTTCTATTTGGATCCCCTCAACTTGGAGTGGGCCAGCGCTTCCTTGAGCGCCTTTCCCAGCCTCTGGCGTGGCGGCTACGACGTGGTGATCATGGAGGGGGGGCTGGTGGGGGCCTGGCTGTGCCGGCTGCTGCGGCGGCTCAAGGGGATTCCCTTCGTCGACATCGCCCACGGCAACAGCCCGCGCTGGGAAGGAGCCTTCGCCCGTCAGCATCCGGATCGGGTGGTGTGCTTCACCGACGCCGCGGCGGCGATGATCCGGGAGCGGGCGCCCCGGGCCGCGATCCAGGTGATTCCCCACGGCGTCGATCTCCAGCTCTTCCAACCGGGGGTTCCCCCGGCGCCGGCGGTGGCAGAGCTGGGGCTCTCGCGGCCCATCGTCCTGGCTGCGGGCGCGGTGGACGAGCACAAACGCTTTCACCTCGCCGCCGAGGCGGTGGCGCGGCTTTCCCAACCCCACGAGCATGCCAGCCTGGTGGTGTTGGGGGACGGACCGGCAGCGTCGGAGCTGGACCGCCACGCGAGGGCCCTGCTGGGCGAGGGTCGATATCACCGAACGAGCGTCCCCCGAGAGGAGATGCCCGCCTGGTACGCCGCCGCCGACGCCTTCACCCTCCCCTCCCTCACCGAGGCCTTCGGGCTGGTCTATCTGGAGGCCATGGCCTGCGGCATTCCCTGCGTCGCCACCGACGACGCCGTGCGCCGCTCGGTGCTGGGGAACGTTGGGGAGGTGTGCCCGGTGGAGGATTCGGACCGCTACGCCCGGGCCCTGGAAGGGGTTCTGGCAGAGGATTGGGGGCAGCGCCCCCGGCGGCGGGCGGAGGAATTCTCCTTCGCCACCACCGCCGGCGCCTACGCGGCGCTGTTGGAGGAGCTAGCCCGAGGTAGGGAATCCGGCGGGAGGGCCGCGCAGCCATGAGCCGCCCTTTCCCCATTCCCGTCTTCATGTATCACCACGTGGAGCCCCTGCCCCTCGAGCCCGAGCCCCTCCACGGCGACAGCTATGTGCCCCGCAAACGCTTCGCCGAGCATCTGGACCGTCTCCGGGAGTGGGGCTACGCCACCCTCACCTTGGGGGATGCGGTGGAGCGCTGGAGCACCGGCGCTGAGCTGCCTCGTCGGCCGGTGGTGCTGACCTTCGACGACGGATGCCGCTGCTTCGCCGAGCACGCCTGGCCCGAGCTGCAGAGCCGCGGCATGACCGCCACCCTCTTCGCCGTCGCCGGCCAGCTGGGGGGCACCAACGCCTGGGATCTGGAGACGGAAGACCCCGCGGAGCGGGAGCGGAGGGAGGATCTGCTGGACGCCGAGGCCTTCGCCGCCCTCGCCCGGGAAGGAGTGGAAGTGGCCTGCCACGGGCACGATCACATCGACCTGCGGGGCGCATCCGCCCACCGGCTGGACCACGAGCTGACCGCGGCCAAGGAGCGGCTGGAGGAAATCACCGGCCGGCGGGTCACGAGCTTTTGCTACCCCTACGGCCATCTCGACGAGGCGGCGGCGGCAGCGGTCCGCGACGCCGGCTACCGCGCTGCCGTAGGAATTCGGGAAGGGACCCACCGAGACCGGCTGCTGGCCCTGCCGCGCTTCGTCATCCGCCCCGGCGACAGCGATTTCGAGCTGCGCCTGAAGGCCACCGGCGCCTATCGTTGGTGGCGCCGTCTGCCTCGCCTCGGATTGCTCGCCACCCTCCGGCGGTGGACGAGCCGGGAGAACCGGCGTGAAACCTGAGCAGCCCAGCGCAGACGACTCTCCCGAGGGCTTCGACTCCCCGCAAGCCTCCCCCGAAGCACCCCCTGAAGCGATCACTGAAGCGACAGCCACCGCCGCCGTCCCGACGGTGCGCCGGCGGGGCCCCCTGGCGGCCATCCTCGAAGCGCTGCGGGGCACCGACGAAGACTACACCGAGGGCAGCCTGAGCCGCGCCATCACCCTGCTGGCCATCCCCATGGTGCTGGAGATGGTGATGGAGTCGATCTTCGCCGTCGCCGACATCTTCTTCGTCGGCCGCCTGGGGGCGGAGGCGGTGGCCACCGTCGGCCTCACCGAGTCCCTGCTGACGGTGATCTATTCGTTGGCGGTGGGCCTGAGCATGCCCGCCGCCGCCATGGTCGCCCGCCGCATCGGCGAGAAGCGCCCCGAGGAGGCGGCGGTGGCGGCGGTCCAGGGGTGGTTCGTGGCCCTGGTGGCGGCGCTGGGGCTGGGGCTACCGGGGGCGATCTACGCGCCGGACCTGCTGCGGCTGATGGGAGCCTCCGACGCGGTGCTGGCCCAGGGCACGATGTACACCCGCATCATGCTGGGCTCCAACGCCGTCATCTTTCTCCTCTTCCTCAACAACGCCGTCTTCCGCGGCGCCGGCGACGCCACCAGCGCCATGCGCGCCCTGTGGCTGGCCAACGCCATCAACCTGGTCCTGGACCCGTGCCTGATCTTCGGCTTGGGCCCCTTCCCGGAGCTCGGCCTCACCGGCGCCGCCATCGCCACCGCCACCGGCCGCGGCATCGGCGTCCTCTACCAGCTGCGGGTCCTGCACCGGGGCGTCGGCCGGGTGCGCATCACTGCCGCCCAGCTGCGCTGGCAGGGGGACGTCATGCTGCGCCTGCTGCGCCTCTCCATCGGCGGCATCGGCCAGTACCTGGTGGCCACCGCCAGCTGGATCGCCCTGGTGCGCATCACCGCCACCTTCGGCAGCGCCGCCCTCGCCGGTTACACCATCGGGCTGCGGCTGATCGTCTTCGCCCTGCTCCCCTCCTGGGGTCTGGGCAATGCCGCCGCCACCCTGGTGGGCCAATGCCTGGGCGCCGGCAAACCGGATCGGGCGGCCCGGGCGGTGTGGGTCAGCGGCCTCTACAACATGGTCTTCCTGGGCCTGGTGTCGGTGGCCTTCATCGCCTTCCCGCGCCCCCTCATCGCCCTCTTCACCGACCAGCCGGAGGTTCTGGACATCGGCGCTTCCTGCCTGCGCATCGTCGCCTACGGCTACCTTTTCTACGCCTGGGAAATGGTCCTGGTGCAGAGCTTCAACGGCGCCGGCGACACCACCACCCCCACCTACATCAACCTCTTCTCGTTCTGGATCTGCCAGATCCCCATGGCCTACGCACTGGCCCACTACACCCCCATGGGGGTCGACGGGGTCTTCGCCGCCGTCGCCGTCAGCTACTCCATCGCCGCCGTCATCGCCCTGGTGCTCTTCCGCCGCGGCACTTGGAAGACGCGAGTGGTCTGAAACGGGCCGAGATTCGCCCCCCCGAGAGTCTCGAAAAGGTCGATCTTCCGTGAAAAGCGCGACTTTTTTGCTCGTAACCTCGCTGTCACACGAGAAACGGGCTTCCTCGATGCTGTATTTCACCCACCCAGCCGCCGAGGCGCCCACATTGTTGGCACCGCGCCGGCGGAGCCCGTGCCCAGGCCCCTGAGCCGGAGGCCGCTACCGCCCATATCGTTGGCACCGATCCCCAAAACACCCCCTGGGGCCGCGCTTTCCGCTACCCGGCCTCCTCTTCAGGGCTCCATGAAGGCATTTAAAAGCCCTCGGCGAAGTGACTGCAAGTGCCTCTCATAGAGCAGCTTGCAATCTTTTCTTAAGACCGTAAGCCGCGTATTCCGAAAGACTTGCTCCCATCTCCGAAGTAGTAGACTTGGCATGATCTTCGCTCATTCCACACCTAGCTAACCCGAAGCCGCCGGCGATCCCGGCGGCGCCGAAGAGATGGAGGACAGTCCTAGGTCAGGAGCGGCGAAGGTCGATTAGACTTGTGGATTGTCGACACTTGTTATTGCCAGGAGGTATTGAGGCCATGGATGTCGTTAAGATTCGAGCCCGCGTCAAAGAGATCATTTCCAACATCACCAGCATCCCTGTCGAGGAGATCGCCGACGATGCTTCGTTCCGCGAAGATCTGGACCTCGACTCCCTCTCGTTGATGGAAGTCGGGGTGGACGTCGACTACGAGTTCAAGCTGGGGCTGCCGGAAGAACGGATGCAGGAGCTTCAGACGGTGCAGGACACCGTCAACCTGGTGGTCAGCCAGCAGCAGAAGACCGCGGTCGAGGCCTGAGGCTATGACGCCAAACCCCGACACCAGCGTTGTCGTCACCGGCATCGGCTGGGTGACGCCCCTGGGGAGCGGCCGGGACGAGGTCTGGTCCCGGCTGCTGGAGGGCCGCACCGGCACCGGGCCGGTGCGCTCCTTCGACACCAGCGGCTACAACGTGCATCAGGGCGGGGAGGTCCCGGACTTCGAGCCCCGGCACCACATCCGCCGCACGCCCATCGGAGAAACCGGTCGCGCCTCCCTGATGGCGGCGTCAGCGGCCCGCCAGGCCCTCGCCGACGCCGGGCTGACGGAGGACGAGCTGGACCTCCCCCGCACCGGCGTGGTGATGGGCACCACCTCCGGCGAGCCCCAGGAGGTCGAGCGCTTCAACGACCGCCACGTCGCCGGTGAGCTGGACCAGGTGGGACGGGAGTTCATGGACCGCTATCCCTGCCACGTCATCGCTGGCCACGTCGCTGGCGAGCTAGGGCTCGGGGGCTTCAACATGATGATCCCGGCCGCCTGTGCCGCCGGCAACTACGCTGTAGCCCAAGCGGTGGACGTGCTGCGCAGCGGTCGTGCGGAGCGCATGCTCGCTGGCGGCGCCGACTCGTTCTCGCGCATCACCTTCACCGGCTTCGCGCGCCTGGGGGCCATCGCACCGGAGCGCTGCCAGCCCTTCGACCGCGAGCGCCGGGGAATGATCCCCGGCGAGGGCGCGGCGGTGCTGGTGCTGGAGCCGCTGGAAACCGCCCGCCGCCGGGGCGCCCGCATCTACGCCGAGGTGGCGGGCTATGGCCTGTCCTGCGACGCCCACCACATGACCGCCGCCCACCCCGAGGGCGCCGGCGCCGCCCGCGCCATGGAACGAGCCCTGGCCGCCAGCGGCACGGCACCGGAGGAGGTCAGCTACATCAGCGCCCACGGCACCGGCACCCCCACTAACGACCGCCTGGAGAGCAAGGCGGTGCATCGCCTCTTCGGCGACCACGCCCGGCGCATTCCCATGAGCTCCATCAAGTCGATGCTCGGTCACACCATGGGCGCCGCCTCCGCCATCGAGGCGGCGGTGTGCAGTCTGGCGGTCCACACGGGGCAGATTCCCCCCACCGCCAACTTCGAGAACCCGGATCCGGAATGCGACGTCGACTGCGTGCCCAATGAAGGTCGCGAGCTGCCGGTGCGGGTGGCGATGAACAATGCCTACGCCTTCGGCGGCAACAACGCCTCGGTGATCTTCCGGCAGGTGCCGTCATGAGCCGGCCGGACACCGTGGTGATCACCGGTCTGGGAGTGGTCTGCCCCCTCGGGGACTCGCCCCAGCGGGTCTTCGACGCGCTGCTGCGGGGGGACACCGGTCTCGGCCCGGTGGAGCTCTTCGAGCCCGAGGGTCTGCCGCCGCTGCGGGTCGGCGAGGTACGGGATTTCGATCCTTCCTTCTACCTCGGCAAAGGCAATCTGCGGCCCCTCGACCGCACCGCCCGGCTGGCGGCGGCGGCGGCGGCTTTGGCGCTGGAACATTCCGGCTGGACGCCCGAGCTGCGGGAGGAGCACGACGTCGGGCTGGTGTTGGGCACCATGTTCGGCTCGGTGCACACCATCTCCGCCTTCGACCGCCGTGCCCTCACCGCCGGCCCCCAATACGCCAAACCCATGGACTTCGCCAACAGCGTGATCAACGCCGCCGCCGGCCAGACCGCCATCTGGCACGGCCTGCGGGGAGTCAACTCCACCATTTCCGGCGGCTCCGCCTCGGGGCTCCAGGCCCTGGCCTACGCCGGCGACCTGGTGCGTTCCGGCCGCTCCGAGGCGATCCTCGCCGGCGGCGCGGAAGAACTCTGCCACGAATCGGTGCTGGGCTTTTTGCGCACCGGCCAGGCGTGCCCGGGGGCCGGCGACGAGGCCTGCCCGACGCCCTTCCACCGCCGCCGCAACGGCTTCACCCTCGGCGAGGGTGCCGCCCTGGTGATGCTCGAACGGGCGGATCACGCCGCCCGGCGCGGAGCCCCCGCCCTCGCCGCCATCACCGGTGCGGGCAATTGCTACGACCCGTCCCGGGGGCGCGACCCGGAACGCTCCGCCGATGCCCTGGCCCGGGCCATTGCCCTGGCGCTGCAGGAAGCCGGCCTGGCACCGGACCAGATCGACGCCGTCAGCTCCTCCGCCAACGGCAGCCCCGGTGGGGACCGCCAGGAAGCGCTGGGGCTGAAGGCCTGCTTCAACGGCACCCGACCGCCGGTGATGGCCCCCAAGGCGGCCCTGGGCGAGCCCCTGGGCGCCGGCGGTGCCCTCCAGGCTCTGGCCCTGATTTCCGCCCTGGCCAGCGGCCGCCTGCCGGCGGTGCGCGGTCTCGACGAGCCGGACACCGAGCTGCCGGTGCGGCTGCCGGCGGCGGACGGCGAGAGCCTGCCCCCGAGCACCAGCGGCGTGCGCCGCGGTCTGGTCACTTCCCTGGGACTGGACGGCAACGCCTGCGCGGTGGTGCTGGAGGTTCCCGCCACGGAAGGATGAAACGACAGGAGTGAGCCGGTGCATCTCACACCCTATCTCCATGTCTCAGTGTCTTTTGACCCAGTGCCCTTGAATTACTCTTTTCGCCTGCCCTGAATTCTTCGCCGTGGGCCCGCTGAAGCGGCGCCCCAGGAGGTTGTTTTGAGCCACTCCATTCCCCCCTCGGATTCGTCCCCGATGCCTTCATCCCAGGGAGCTTCCTCGGTAGACGCCGCGGCCTTCGCCCCCGGCGGCGGCTTCGACCGCCCCGACGTGCTGATTCTCGGCGGCGGCCTCGCCGGCCTCACCCTCGCCCGCCAGCTCCTCCTCGGAGGTGGCCTCAAGGTACTAATGGTCGACCGCAAGGAGGAGCTCCCAGGGCCCCGCCAAAAGGTCGGCGAGTCCAGCGTGCAGCTAGCCGGTCATTATTTCTCGAAGGTTCTGGACCTCGAAGAGCATCTGCTCCACGACCACTTCATGAAGTACAACCTGCGTTTTTACTGGCCCGCGCCGGGGCGCTCCGGTACCGGCTTCGAAGACTACAGCCAGAGCTACATCCGCCACATCTCCAACGTCCCCTCCTACCAGCTGGACCGCAACCGGCTGGAAGAGCATCTGCTGGAGCTCAACTCCCAGGATCGCCTCTTCCGTCATGCCCTGGGGATCCGCAAGCCGGAGGTGGAGCTGGTTCAGCCGGAGACCGGGGACTCCCAGGAGCACCAGGCCGAGGCCCAGCGGCATCGGGTGCGCTTCACCCTCGACGGCACCGAGCACGAGGTGCGCCCCCGCTGGGTGGTGGACGCCACCGGCCGCAATCGCTCCCTGGCGCGCCAGATGGAGCTCACCGATCCCGGACGCATCCGTCATGGCACCTTCTTCCTGTGGGTCGACGGCCTGGTGGACATTGAGCGCCTCACCGCCCGCTCCCGGGAGCAGGTGCGACGCAGCCCGGACCGCCGCCACGTGGGGCATATGCCCCTGTGGATGGCCACCAACCACTTCATGGGCGACGGGCTGTGGCTGTGGGTCATCCCCCTGCGCGGCAAGACCAGCATCGGCCTGGTCTACGACCGCGCCACCTTCGACTACAAGGAGGTCGCCGGGCCGGACAAGCTCATCGAATGGATCTGCCGCGAATTCCCCTGCTTCGGCCACGACCTGCCCCGGCGGGAGGTCCTGGACTGGGGCGGCTTCAAGGATTTCGCCCACGACTCCAAGGCCACCATCAGCTCGGACCGCTGGGCGGTGAGCGGCGTCGCCGGGCGCTTCTCCGACCCTCTCTACAAACTAAATATTTCTTCCCCAGAAAGCCAAATCGAGAAATTGCCGAACGTTTCAACGTACCAAAAGACAGTCTAATTTTTTGCTACACCGGCAACGTTCATGCCG
>JAXHTF010000243.1 GCA_034211275.1 Acidobacteriota bacterium | reverse complement strand
GCGGAAGACCGCCAGAATGCCCACCAGCAGCTCCAGCCCGCGGGGAGCGAGCACCGCCACCACCGAGTCCTCGCCCACCCCGGCGGCCGCCAGCAGCTTTGCGGCATCCTCCACCTGTGCCGCCAGCCGGCGATAGCTCCAGCTCTCGCCGCCGCAGACCACCGCCGGCGCATCCCCCCGCCGGCGGGCGGTGTCGGCGAAGAGCTGCGCCCAGCCGCCACGCTCCAGCGGATCCTCCCGCCGGGTGTCGTTCCACTCCACCAGCGCCTGGTGCCGTTCCGCCGCGCTCCACAGCTCGGCCTTCTCCATCGGCCGGTCCGGCGCCGTCACCAACGATTCCACCAGCGTCCGGAAATGCCCCAGGAGGCGCTGCACCGTGGTGGAGTCGAAGAGGTCGCGGTCGAAGTCCAGCTGACAGTGAATCCCCTGATCGCGCTCCGACAGGGCGAAGAGCAAGTCGTAGTTCACCGTCTCCCGCGCCGTCTCCCGCGCCGACAGCCGCAACCCCGGCAGCTGAGCTTCGCCGGTGGGAGCGTTCTGGTAAATGAACAGGATCTGGAAGAGCGGCGTCAGGCTCAGCTGGCGGTCGGGGTTGAGCTCCTCCACCAGCTTCTCGAACGGTAGATCTTGATGCGCGTAGATCTCCAAAGTGGTGTCCCGCACCTCCTCCACCGCCGCCCGGAAGCTGCGTCCCCGAGGCAGCCGCGTGCGCAGCACCAGGGTGTTGACGAAAAAGCCGATGAGGTCTTGCACCTCGTGGCGGTGGCGATTGGCGATGAGGGTACCGAGCACCAGATCGGTCTGGTGAGAGCTCCGCGCCAGCAGGCCCTGCCAGGCGGTCACCAGGGTCATGAACAGGGTGCTGCGCAGCTCCCGGCTCAGCGAGCGTAGCCGCCCCAGGAGCGTCGCCGGCAGCCAGGTCGAGAGGCGCCCGCCGCGGTAGCGCTGCACCGGCTGGCGGGGACGGTCGAGAGGAAGGTCGATGGAATCCGGAGCCCCGTCGAGATATTGCTTCCAGAAGCTCAGCTCCTGTTCCAGGGCGGGACCGTCGAGCCACTTACGCTGCCAGGCAGCGTAATCCGCGTACTGCACCGGCAGCGGCGGCAGCTGCGGCGTCGTGCCCGTGACCCGTGCCGCGTAGGCAGCGCTGATCTCCTCCGTGAGCAGTCGCATGGACCAGCCATCGGCGGCGATGTGGTGCAGGGTGAGCAACGCTTCGTGGTCCGACGGCCCGCGCCGCATCAGGGTCGCCCGCAGCAGCGGCCCGGTCTGGAGGTCGAAGGGCCGCAAAGCTTCGCGCTGGCGCAGGGCCTCCCCCTGACGCTGGCGTTCCGCCACCGGCAGGGCGCTCAGGTCCACCACCGGCAGCGTCTGGCGCTCCCACGGATCGAGCACCTGGAGCGGCTCGCCGTCGACTTCCAGGAAGCGGGTTCGCAGCACTTCGTGGCGCCGCATCACATCGGTCACGGCACCGGATAGCGCCGCCGCCGAGAGCTCCCCCTGGAGAGAGATGGCGGTGGGCAGATTGAACACCGCGCTGCCGGGCTCCAGGCGGTCGAAGAACCACAACCGCCGCTGGGAGAACGACAGGGGCAGGTCGCCGTCGCGAGGTACCGGCTCCAGGGGCGGCGCCTCGAGCTCCGCCGTCATTCCGGCGCCGGCCTGCTCCACTAGCCGCGCCAGCTGCTCCACCGTCGGCGCCTCGAAGAAGCGCCGTAGGGGAATCTCCACCTTCAGCGCGCGCTCCGTACGGGCCCGCACCTGGGTGACCATCAAGGAGTGGGCGCCGAGGTCGAAGACGTTGTCCTCCACCCCCAGGCGCCGGACTCCCAGAGCCTCCTCCCAGAGCCCCGCCAGCAGCTCCTCGGCGAAGCTCCGGGGCGGCTTGTAGCGCTCTTCCCGCAGGATCGGCGCCGCTGCCGGCAGGGCCTTGCGGTCGATCTTGCCGCTGCTCAGACGCGGCAGCTCCGAGAGCATCATCCAATGGGTGGGGACCATGTGCTCCGGCAGCTGTTTTGCCAGCGCCTGGCGCAGCTCCGCCGGTCCCGGGCCCCGACCGTCGCCGGCATCGGTGCCGAGCACCGCGTAGGCCACCAGCCGGGATTCCCGGCCCAGCTCCGTCACCGCGACCACCGCATCCTGAATCGCCGGCAGCGAGCGCACCGCATGCTCGATCTCCCCCAGCTCGATGCGGAAGCCGCGGATTTTGACCTGGTGATCGATGCGGCCGAGGAACTCCAGGTTGCTGTCGTCGAGCCAGCGGCTCAGGTCGCCGGTGCGGTAAACCCGCGCCCCGGGGCTGTCGGAGAAGGAATCCGGGACGAAGACCGCGGCGGTGCGCGCCGGCTCGTTGCGATACCCCCGGCCGACGCCCCGGCCTCCGACCCAAAGCTCACCGGCGAGGCCCGGGGGCAGCAGCCGGCCCCGGCGGTCGACCACGTGCAGCGTGGTGTGGAGCACCGGCCGGCCGATGGACACCGAGGCTCCCTCGGGACGGTCCTCCAGCGGCACGGCATAGTGACTGACGTCGTCGGAGCATTCCGTCGGTCCGTAGGCGTTGAGCAGCCGGGCTTGGGGATACAGCCGGTACCAGCGCCGGCAGAGATCCCGCGGCAAGGCTTCGCCAGTGGGAATCAACCAGCGCAGCCGGCTCAGGTCCGGCCGTTCGGCTTCGGAGCCGGGCAGACCGTCGAGCTGCAGCCGCATCAGCGACGGCACCGTCTCCAGCACTGTCACGCCGTCCACCGCCGCCCGCCGCAAGAGCTGCGCCGGATCGTGGGCAACGGCGTCGGGGTAGATCACCACCCGCCCCCCGACCACCAAGGGAGCGAGCATCTGCCAGACGGAGATGTCGAAGCATTGGGAAGCGGTCTGGGCCACCGTATCCGCCGCCGTCAGACCGAGGTCCCGAATCTTGGCGAGCAGGTGGTTCACCATGCCCCGGCGCACCACCATGGCTCCTTTGGGCCGGCCGGTGGAGCCGGAGGTGAAGATGGTGTAGACCAACGTCTCCAAGCCCGCCTTCACGGTCTGCGCCGGCTCCGCCGCCGCCCCCCCGCCGCGAACCAGGGGCTCCAGCTCGAGGACCGGTGGCGGATCCGGTACCCCCGCCAGAGCCTCGTCCAGGGCCGGGCGCAGCTCGCCGGCGCAGAGGATCGCAGCACAGCCGGCGGAGGCCAGGATCTCGCCGTTGCGCCGGGCCGGGTGACGGGGGTCCAGCGGCAGGTAGGCGGCGCCGCAGCGCAACAGCCCCACCACCGCCGTCAGCAGATCAGGGCCCCGCTCCGCCAACAGCGCTACCAGCGATTCGGCGCCGACGCCGCGGGGCGCTAGCCCGGCGGCCAATCCGGCGCCCAGGGCTGCGCTGCGCCGGAGCAGCTGGCCATAGCTGATCTCCTCCTGCCCCCACACCACCGCCACCGCCGCCGGCGTCGCCGCCGCCCGAGCCTCGAAGAGCCCGGTGAAGGAGGCTTCCGGCGCCGCTGCCCGCGGCCCCGGCGCCCACTCCTCCAGCAGCTGGCGGCGCTCCGGGGCGCTGACCCAAGGGAGCGCTGCCAAGGGCTGCCGGGGGCTTGCAGCCGCGGCCTGCAGGAGGCGCCGGTAGAGATCCACCAGCCGGTCGATGGCAGCGAGACCGAAGAGCCCGTCGTCGAAGGAGATCCAGCCGCGCAGGCCATCCTCCACTGGACGCAACGAGATCAGCAGATCGAGCATCGCCGTGCCTGGGTCCAGGGGCAGCTCTTCGAGCTCCAGCGCGCCGGGATCAGCGATCTCCCCGACCCCCTGCTCGACCACGAACATGACCTGGAAGAAAGGGTTCCCCTCGAGTTCCCGTTCCGGCTGCAGGGCCTGTACCAGGCGCTCGAAGGGCAGCCGCTGATGGCTCTCCGCCTCGATCACCGTCCGCCGCACCCGCTCCAGCACCTGCTCGAAGCCGAGATCCGGCGCCAAGACCGTGCGCAGCACTAGGGAGTTGACGAACAAGCCCATCACCGCCTCCAGCTCCGACCGCCCGCGGCCGGCCACCGGAGTGCCCAGGACCAGATCCCGCTGGCCGGTGGCGCGGTGCAGCACCATCAGCCACCCCGCCAGCAGGACCATGAATTGGGAAACCCCGGAGGTCCGCGCCACTCGCTCCAATGCCGCCGCCAGCGCTTGCGGCAGCTCGAAGAAACGCCGGCGGCCGCGTCCGCTGGGGGCCCCCCCGGGGCGCTTCAGGGGAACCGCCAAAGTCTCCAGCCCCGCCAGCTGGCCGCGCCAATATTCGAGCTCCCGATCGGCCTGGGGGGCGCCTTCCAGCTGCCCAGTTTCCAGCTGCCGGCGCTGCCAGACCGCAAAGTCTGCGTACTGCAACGGGTCGGCGGCGAGCCGATCCTCCGTCCCCCGATACAGGGCCACCAGCTCGCGCAGGAAGAGGGCCGCCGACCAACCGTCGCAGATGATGTGGTGGAAGACCGAGATCAGCCGGTGCTGGCGGCGGCGGAGGCGACAGACCACCAGGCGCAACAGAGGCCAGCGGGTGAGGTCGAAGGGACGCCGGGTCCAGGATCGGGCGAGGTCCTCGGCGACCTCCTCCGCCGCCGTCCCCAGGCGGTGCAAATCGATCACTGGCAGATCCAGCCGAGCGCTGGCGAAGACCACCTGGCCGGGCTGTCCGTCCCGCTCCTCGAAGACCGTCCGCAGCACCTCGTGGCGACCGACGACGGCGTTCAGCGACTTGGCCAAGAGGCGAAGATCGAGGTGCCCCCGAAGCTCCACCAGGCTCGCCAGGTTGTAGGCCACGCTCTCCGGGTCCAGCTGCTGGAGAAACCACAGCCGCTCCTGACCGAAGGAGGCGGCCACGGGCCAGGGGTCGCCCTCCCGGGGCAGCCGGGGGATGCCTCCCCTGCCCCCGTCCCCGGTGTCCCGCCGCTGTGCCTTCAGAGCCCGCAGCGCCAACAGCTTTCGCTTCAAGGCCTCAGCGGTCGCCCCTTCGCCGCCCGTGATCTCGGTGCTCCTCCTCTCGGTTTCGGCCTCCTCCGCCGGCAGCGCGGAGCGGGTGCCGGCGGCGAGGTCGGAAATCAGCTGCTCGAAGAGTTCCTCGAAGGGATCGATGGAGACGCTCTGAACGAAGCCTGCGGCGGCACGGCGGGACTGTTCCGAGAGCTCCTGATAGCGCCGGCGGTCCGTGAGCACGGCCTCCAGCGCCGCGGCCCAGGGCTCTAGGTTTTGGGGCGGCACGGCAGCCAGAGGAAACTCCCGCTCGTCGAAACGCTGGGAGTAATTCTCGATGGTGCGCACCGGCAGTACGTAATCCACTCCCAGCTTCGCCTCCGGCAAACCGCCGGAGGCGCTGGCCAGCACCGGCAAGCCATGGAGCATCGCCTCCACCGCCAACAAACCGAAAGCCTCCAGGAAGAGGGAGGGCATGAGCAGGACCCGCGTCTCGGCAAAGATCTCGCCGATCTCGTCGGCGGCGCCGCGCAGCCGCAAGTTGGGCAACCGGGCCATGAGCCGGCGGTCCTCGGTCGTGGTCCCCCAGGTCTCCACCCCGAGGAACGGCGTCTCCGGGAAGCGCCGGGCTAGCTCGAGAAAGATGGGCAGGCCCTTGTAGGCACACGGATTGACCAGGGTCACCGCACCGCTGTCGAAGCTTCCCCGCCGGGGGACCGGCGGCGGCGGATAGACCGGGAAGGCCAGCACCCGAGCCCGCACGCCGGACCATCGTTCGATATATCGCCGCACCCAGTGACTGACGGTGATGACCGCCGCAGCGGCCCGGATCAGCTCGGTGCCCCGGGCGCTTTGCACATAGCCTTCGGGGCCAAAGGGTAGGTAGAGGGGGGTATGGACCAGGTAGACCACTCTCCCCGGCGCCCGCCGGGACGCCGCCGCTAAGAGCTCCTGTCCCGGATCCTCGGAGGTCACCAGGACCAGCTGCGGGGCGAAGTCCTCGATACAGCCGGCGGCCACCTCGGCGAGGCGGTGCCGGTCTACTAACGCCGTCACCGTGACCCCCGCCGTTCGCAGCTTCAGGCCGGCCTCTGCCTCCGCCACCTCGATGCCGCGCTGCGCCAGCTCCCGCCGTTGATCCTCCAGGGTTTCGGCACCGTGGCTGCCCAAGGCCGGCGCCACCGCGCGGCACTCGTGTCCCCGCGCCGCCAGCTCTTCCAACAAGCGGCGGTTGGCCTTGTTGGCCCCGCCGTGGCTGGGAGCGTAGACCATGTTCTGGATCAACAACAATCTCATCCGGGGCTCGACCTCCTGAGCCGTCAGCTCAGCTGCTCCTGCTCCAACAGCTGGTTCAGCTCCTCCGGCGACAGCCCCTCCAGCTCGCCGAGCTGAGCCTCCAGCTGCTGCGGGTCCATGTGGTCGACCAGCTCCTGCTCTACCAGCTCCGCCAGGCCAGCGACGGTGGAAACCCGGAAGAGGTCGCCGAGCCCGAGCTCGACTCCAAAGGCGTCGTGGACCCGGGAGAGCATCACCGTACCCAGCAGGGAGTGGCCTCCGAGGGCGAAGAAATCGTCGTCCAGGCCGATCCGAGGAAGCCCCAGAAGCTCGCCCCAGATCCCCGTCAGGGTCTCCTGCAGCGGGTCCTCCGGCGCCCGATAGGGAGCTCGCGGGGCTCGGCCACGGGAGCTGCGCTGCTGCTGCAACACGGCGGTAATGCTCTCGATGGTCCCGAGCTCGGTGGCGATCCTCGCGAAGCGGCGGGCGCGGGCTCGATTGTCCGCCGTCGGGGTATCCCCGGTCTCCGGCGGCCGACGACCTTGGAGTTCTTCGGCTGCATCCTCTCCCGGCTCCCAGCGAGCCTCCGCCGCCCGCGCCGCCGGCGCGAAATAAGCCTGTTCTCCCTCCTTGCCGGCCCTCTCCGCCTGCGAGCCCAAGAAGCGCCGAACGGGTTCGTTGCGCTCGCTCTGGCGAAAGGCGATGCGCACCCGGTCCAACCCCTGCTCCAGAGCCCAGCATCCGACGTGGGCGAGCATCCGATGCTCGACCCCGCGGCCCAGCACGCGGCAGCTGAGGAGCAGCGAGTCCACCGATACCGTGTCCCGGTCTCGGCGCCAGGAAACAACCCCCACCGCGCCGTAGTCACCAAAACGGTCCCGCACCCGCACGACGCGCAGGTGATAGTCCCCGTCCTCAGCCAGGGCGGCCACCTCCCCCTCGCTGCGGCGGACACCGGAGGCATTGAATTGGTTGGTTCGCTGGGTCAGTTGGGCCACCCTCGGCAGCTCCTCCCGCCGCGGGGGGCGGATCTTCACGTCGAGCTCCAGACGCCGGAGAAAATCCCCCAGGCTCGGGCTCTCGCTCTGCAATTCCCGGCGGCGGCGATTCTGCTGATAGAAGAGGGTGCGCCGCCGGTCCTCCACGGTCACGGAAGCCGAGTCCAGCGGCCATAGATGACGCAGGAAGGAGAGGATCGAGGCAGGATCTTGCGGCACCTGCAGCACCAGCACTTCCGGGCATCGGGCCCGTACCTCGGCACACTCCACGGGATTGTCGTCGAGGAAGAGGAAGCTGTCGAGATTCAGATCGAGCTCTTCCGCCAGCGCCCGCAGCCCTTCCCCTTTTGAATCCCAGCCGATGCGCCAGGCCACCAGATGCTCCCGGGCGAGCACCATCTCCGGGCGGCGGTCAAAGACCTGCCAGACATCCTCCTCGCGGTTCTTGCTGCTCAGGCACAGCAACCGTCCCCGCCGCTGCTGCTCTAGCATCGTCCGCTGCAGGGCCAGATAGGGCTCTCCCAGATCCACGCCGCCGACGCCGACTTCCGCACAGACCCCTCCCCACAGGGTGTTGTCGCAGTCCAGGGCCAGGACCTTGGGGCGCTCATCGAGAACGGCGTGGAGACGGCGGGCGATCATCGTCGCCAGGGCGTGAAAATAGTCCACCGTGAAGGGCACGTGCCCCTCCCGCTCAGTGAACGGATCGTGAGCCTCCGCCACCGGGTAGAGCTCGGCAATCTCCCCGTGGGTCACCAGTTGGACTCCCGGCAGAGCCTCGGCAGCCTCCCGCAGGCGCTGCTGCCACGCCTTGGCGGCACTCCGCCATTCGGGCCTCGCCGCCAGCTCCGGAGCGTCGGGGCAGAGAATCAGGAGCCACGGCACCCCCTGGCCCACCGCCGCCCCCAAGCCCGCCAGGGCATCCTCCAGGGCGCTCTCCACCACCGCCAGGCGCTCTTCCGTAAGCCCCCGAGCCAGGCTCTCCCCGTCGCCCCGGGTCGTCTCTTCGGGCAGCCAATCCTGCAAGCGAAGCAGCAGGACGCAAGATCCATTGCCGGAGCCGCGCAGCCGGCTGGAGCCGTCCAGCAGCTGCTGCAACACCTGGTGATAGGGCGCCAGGCAGACTTCCTGGGGAATTTCCAACAGGTCCAGCCAGCCTTGCAGAGGCTCCTGCACCAGGTCCGCCGTGAACGTTGCGGCGAGCACCATCGGCCGCTTGGAGGGAGCCGCGGGAGCCGCGGCGGCGAGCCGTTCCACCACCGGGTGCAGGGGAAGCGAGTCCAAGGTCTCTTCAGGCCTACGCGCCAGTGCGCCGAGGTGGGACTCCAGGGCCTGCATCAAACCCGCGGCAGTCTCCTCGGCGAACAGCCGGCGGTCATATTCGAGCTGGCCGGCGACGGTCTCCCCCAGCTCTTCCACGGAGAGGTAGAGATCGAGCCCCGAGGGTCCCCGGAGGATGTCCACTGGCTGCAGCTCCAGATCGCGCATGGAGAGCTCGCCGAAGTCACCGTCCTGGAGGTTGATGGCGACCTGGAAGAGGGGCGGCCGGCCCATGGCCCGCGGCGGCCGCAGCGCTTCTACCAGGCGGTCGAAGGGCACCTCCTGGTGGCTGTAGGCATCCAAGGCCGCCGCCGCCGTTCGCCGCGCCGCTGCCGAAAGAGTGGGGTTGCCGGCCAGGCTGGTGCGCAGCACCACGGGGTTATAGAAGAGACCGACGACCCGAGCCAGCTCGCGCCGGTTACGGCCTGCCTGAGGGGCTCCCAAGGCCAGGTCCGTGACCCCGGAGAGCTGGTATAGCAGAATCTCGAAGCCCGTTATCAACAGCACCGAGAGGGTGGTCTTGAACTCCCGAGCGCGCTCCTCCAACGCCGCCACCAGCTCTTGAGGCCAGCGGAATCGGTGGTAGCCGGAGATGAACTCGGTATCCCCAGGACGGGGCCGGTCCGTCGGCAAATCCAGGGTCGGGGGCAAGCCCTCCAGGTGGCGGCGCCAAAACTCGAGATCCGGCTCCAGCTCGCCGCTGTCGAAGCGCTCCTGCTGCCAGGCGACGAAATCGGGGTATTGCACCGGGGGCAAGGGCAGCGGATCCTCCGTGCTGGCGGTGCCGGTGCCGGTGCCGACGCGATGATCGTAGAGCTTTGCCAGCTCCCAACCCAGAAGTCCAAGGGAGACCTGGTCCACCACGATGTGATGGGTCACCAGCACCAGCAGATGATCCGACGGGCCGAGGCGCAACAGAAGGGGACGGAGCAACGGGCCGCGAGCCAGATCGATGGGAGCCCGGGCGTGCTCCCGGCCCCGGC
>JAXHTF010000242.1 GCA_034211275.1 Acidobacteriota bacterium | reverse complement strand
TCTTCGAGCTGCTGCACTTCCCAATCTTGGATATGGGCGTGGCGCCGGCGCGATCCGTCGCCGATCTCTGCAGCAAGATCCTCGGCGCCATCTTCGATCACCGCCCGGTACTCCTGCATTGTCGGGCCGGGCTCGGCCGCACCGGCACCATCGGCGCCTGCTGCCTGGTCTCATTGGGATTGACCGCCGAGGATGCCATTCGTAGCCTGCGCACCCGCTCTCGGCTGTACATTCAAACCGAGAGCCAAGAGAACATGATCGGTCACTACGCGGACCATCTTCATTCGCTGGTCGACGCTGGAACCTTGCCGGATCTCTTCAGCCCGCCGGGCACCCTGGGTCTGCACTCCTTGAGCAAGCGTCTGGCCGAGAGCGGTCTGTCCATCAACGGAAGCCGCGGATAGCTCGACATCGGCGCCCCGGGAAGGCTAGCTACCCCTCCTCCACCGAGGCCACCATCGCTTCCAGCTGCGTCGCCGTCACCGTTCCACTGTGCACGGCGGCGATGCGGCCGCTGCTGTCCAGCACCACCGTTCGCGGCAGGGCGAGGACTCCAAAAAGCTCGAGGATCCGCTGGTCCGCCACCACCACCGGGTACGTGATGCCCAGCTCCTGAGCCGCCCGGCGGCTGAGCTCCGGTGGCTCGTCGGCCCCGACGCCCAGGAGAGGCACGGTGGGGTTGTCTCTGCGGAACTGATTGAGCTCGGGAATCTCGGTGCGGCAAGGAGCGCACCAGCTGGCCCAGAAGTTGAGCACCACCGGCGTACCCCGTAGCTCCGCCAGCGGCACCTCTCCACCGTCGAGTCCGGCGAAGGCGACTTCCGGCACCTGGCCGCCGGCGTTGCGCGGCTCCATGACCAGCCGATCCGCGGCGGCAAAGCTACCGACGAAGAGCATCAGCACCGCGGAGGAGCTGGCGGCGAGCTTCCACGCCGACGGCCCCACAATCCTCCCGTTGGCCTCCGCAGCCGCTCCGGCCTCGGAAGCCACCTCGCCCGCGGCGGCTCGGCGAATCATCCACCGGCGAGCGAGCAGAGCGGCGGTGACCAGACCGATGGAGATGTACTGCCGCGAGGTCAGGCCCAAGGCCACCTCGGGATGAGTGCGCAGGAACTCGATGAAGAAGCGCACCATCGCGTGCCCGACGATGAATTCCATGGCGATGGTGCCGGCGGGATGGGGTTTTCGGTCTCGGTGCAACAGGATGCCGAAGAGCCCGGCGTGGAGAATCACCTCAAAGAGGTTGGTGGGGTGCTTGGGCACCAGGCTGAAGTGCGGGCCGTAGCGCACGTAGACCGCCCACGGAGCATCGGACCAGGCGCCGAAGCAGCAGCCGGTGAGAAAACAACCGGTGCGCGCCACCGGGTAGGCGATGCAGGCCATGAGGGCGGTGACGTCGAGGAGCCGCAGGTAGCGGTCTCCGCGAATCCACACCATCAGCAAGAGCACCCAGGCCAGCACCGGCAGAAAGCCGCCGTACCAGACCAGCCCGCCGCGGGAGAGGGCCTCCGTCAAGGTCAGCGGCCGGTAGAAGGCCGCCAGCGACCCCCACCGTTCGGAGAACCAGGCCACCGCCGCCACCGACCACACCCGGGACACCACCACCCCCAGCACCGCGATGGACAGGCAGTAGATCAGCGCGCGGCTCCAATGGCCGAACACCGCCTTGCGGGGCGAGTAGATGAGAAAAAAGATCGTCCCCACCACCGCCGCAGCCACGGCCATGGTGGGGTACCAACCGATGGACCAGCCGAAGAGCTCCAAAGGCTCGAGCATGCTCGTCTCAGCTCCGTCGGGCAGGTCGTCGAGGTCGCAGGAAGGCTAGGGCCACGACGGATCAGCGAGCAACGCCGAGCTTGCTGCGACCGCTGCCCTTGGGGCCTTCCGGCTCCTCCGCATAGCGCATGTAGATGCGCAGCAGATCGAGGACCGTGCGGCCCTCGCCGTAGGCGGCGACGACGCGGTACATCCGCGAAGCCTCGTCTTTGAGCTCCTGGGAGGTCACCGAGTGGTGGATCCACGCCAGCACCTCGAGCGCCGCCTTGATCTTGGTCGAGTTGAGCTTCGAACGCTCGCGGGTGCTGAACGCCTCCTGTACCAGGGGCGCCAGCTCGGTAGCGAAGAGGTTCTCGTAGAATGCCGCGCCGGATGCATTCTGCAAGCCGCGCAGCTCCGTTTCGTGCTTCACCGCAAGGGAGGTGAGCCGCTTCATGGCGTTGGAGTTGGCTGCCAGAGCCGTATCCAACACCAGCCGCGCCTCCTCCGGCCCGAGGCCACCCAAGAAGCTCTCGCAGGAGCACTCGCAGGAGGTGGCGCAAGGTTCCTCATCCGGATTGCGCGGATTGTCGAGGATCAAATCGACATCAAAGTCCTTGAGATTGTTGGGCAGGCTGGTGGTGAAGTACTTGGTCTGGGTGCCGACATTGAACCGACCGACATAGGTGCCGAGGGGGCGATTGGCCCCCTCGCCGCCGTTGGCATTGGCATCGAAGATCCACACCGGCGCCCCGGAGTCCCCGGATTGGCCGAAGGCGTTGGGACTCGAGATCCGCCACAGATCGTCCAGAGTGACGGTAAACAGAGGGTTGTTGCTCCAATCGGTCACCGCTACCTGAACGATGAATTCCAGCCCCTCGAGCATCCCGGTGCGCAGATCGGCGGTAGCCGCACCGCAAATCGACGACTGCGCGAAGATCAGAGTGGCGGCGTCGTCGGTATCCGGGGCTTCCATCAGCCATGGATCCACGGGTCCCGGGATCGGACCGAAACCGTTGCACACCGGTACTCCTTCCTGGCTTCCGTCGGCGGCCTCCGGCGACGCTGCCTGGTCACAGGCTCCCTCCTCGTTGAAGGCGACAAAGTCGATGTCCTGACGGATATTCTGCGGCACGAGCACGGAAGTGTGGGGACCCAGCCGCAGCACTCGGCCGGTTTCCGAGAAGCCCAAGCAGCCTATGGACTGCATGGCGCTGGTTTGGATGTCCCGGGGGATCTGGTCGAAGAATTCGTATCGATGCATCGGCCCCACCGAGGTGGTGTGGAGAGCCGCCAGATACCCAATGCTCTGGGCTCCCGTCGACTCGCCGTTCTCGTTCTCCTCATCGGCCCGATTGGACTGCACGAGCCAGCCCATGGAGCCGCGGGGACAATTACCGTTCGGCTGGCTGAACTCACCGCTCCACACCTCGGACTGGCCGGGACGTTCGTCGGCGTCCAGAATCACCGGTGAGGCGACCTCCAGGACATAAGCGATATCGCCCAAATCGCGGGTCACTCCGTGGTTGACCAGCGCCGTCTGCGCTGCCGCGGGCGGCGTTCCTTGCGGCACCAAGACGGCGAGCTCCCAATCCGTATCCCCCACGTTGCGCACGATGCCGAGCCCGAAGATGGACGATTCCGCCAGCAAGGCGTCCTGATGGTACTCCTTGATCTGCCGCAGGGTATTCAGCCGCGCAAGCTCAGCGGCGGTAGCCGCATCGGGCTCGTACAACTCAGCGACTTCCGCCGCGTACTCCTGCAGCGTCTTCTCCACCGCCGGCACCTGCGTCGGCTGCGGGATCGCATAGCTCTCCGTGACCCCCAGATATCGAGGGATCTCCATGTGCAGGGTGCCGTCGGAGCCCCCGGTAGCAAACCCGGCGAGGCCCCAAGCCAAGAATCCTCCCACCGCAGCCAGCACCGCGGCAGAGCGCAGGACCCGACGGGCCCCCGGCGAAAGAATAGAGAGCGACCCACTTCGTCCGTTCTTCAACAAAACCTACCTCCCACAAACAAGCAAGATGCCTAATATTGGAATACCACAGAGGAGGTGTGCAGGTCGGGAACAATCGGGACAGCTTCGGTGTCTGTATAGACGATTGTCACTTCGGCGGTTTCGGAAGGTCGGCTCTCCGGAGCGCCGCCGAGGTCGCAGCGAGGATCCCCGACCTGCTCCTCGAGGACAACATGCGGCTGCTCGTATATGCCTCAGTAGCATGAAGTTACGCGTCTGAGTCGCTTTTTTCGCCAAATAGGAGGAAAAAACGTTGTGAGCAGCCCTAACTCCTTGACATCCCTGCGACATTCCCTAAAATTTCTACCCGGTTAGATCGAATTTTCTGCAGTCAACAGCCGCGATGCTCAACGAGTCGGGCTCGACAAAAGTTTGTCGGATCCGGCGCCGCTGAATCCGGCCCTGAGGAACTCCCCAAGTCGATGGCGCTCAAACACCACACCATCATCTTCGTCCCTCATGCCCAGGCCAAGCTCCGCAAATGGCGGGTAACGAATCGACAGCTGGTCATCGCCGCTGCCTCGATCCTCTTCCTCACCGCCTTTGCAGTCTTCATCAGCTGGTCCTACTTCACTACCGCATTCGATCGCGACCGCCTGGAAGGTCTGCGAGCCGAGAATCAAGACCTCCAGCAGGTCAACGAGAGCTTCGCCGAGAGCATTGGCGAGCTCGAGGGCAGGCTGGCGGAATATGAGGACCGCACCCGCAAGCTGGCGATCCTCGCCGGTCTCGAGACCCCGGGCATCAACAACGGCGACGCCGGTATCGGCGGTCTCCCCTCTGCTCCTTCGGATCTCGAGCAGCTCGAATTCCTCGACGCCCGAGTCAACGTTCTCGACGGCACCCTCAGCCAGGTCGCCGAACGCCTGGACGAGCGCGCCCGCTGGATCTCCGCCATGCCCACGCTGCTGCCGGTGCGTGGCATCAGCACCAGCGCCTACGGGTTGCGCAAGGATCCAGTGACCGGCAAGCGAGCTTTCCATCAGGGTCTGGACATCTCCGCCGCCCCCGGCGCCGAGGTGCGGGCCCCCGCCGACGGCATCATCACCCACTCGGGTTGGAACGGCGGCCTCGGCAAGTCGGTCTTCCTCTCCCACGGCTATGGCATCCACACCCGCTACGGCCATCTCTCGAAGCTGGCGGTGGAAGAAGGTACCCGGGTGCAGCGGGGCGAGGTCATCGGCTACGTCGGCAGCACCGGCCGCTCCACCGGCTATCACCTGCATTACGAGGTGCGGGTCGACGGCAAGCCCACCAACCCCATGGGCTACATCCTCGACCGCGTCTCCTGGCGCTGAGCCAAACAGCCCCGCACCGCCTCCGTCGACTCCCGCAGGTGACTCTCACCGGGCCGAATCCCTCGGCCCCAACTTCTCCTGCACGTCTTCTTCTTTCTGCTAGACTCGAATCTCGCCGTCGCCGACGGCGTCTTCGACCTACCGTGAATTTCCCGACGGTGCCCCACGATCCATGATCAACAAGCTTCTGACTAAGGTCTTCGGCAGTCAGCACGACCGCGAGCTCAAGCGTATGGCCCCCACCGTAGAGGCCATCAACGCTCTGGAGCCGGAGATCCAAGCCCTTTCCGATACTCAGCTCAAAGCCAAGACCGACGAATTCCGCCAGCGCCTGGAGGCGGGAGAAACCCTCGACGATCTGCTCGTCGAAGCCTTCGCCGTGGTCCGCGAGGCTTCCGTGCGCACCCTTGGCATGCGCCACTTCAACGTCCAGCTCCTCGGCGGCATGGTGCTCCACCAGGGCAAGATCGCCGAGATGAAGACCGGTGAGGGCAAGACCCTCGTCGCCACCCTCCCCGTCTACCTCAACGCCCTCGCCGGCAAGGGTGTCCACGTGGTGACGGTGAACGACTATCTGGCCAGCCGCGACGCCGAGTGGATGAGCGCGGTATACGAGTTCCTCGGCCTCACCGTCGGCATCATTCAGCACAACCTGGGGGACCAGGAGCGCAAGGCAGCCTATCGGGCGGACATCACCTACGGCACCAACAACGAGTTCGGCTTCGACTACCTGCGGGACAACATGAAGTTCGAGGTCGCCAACATGGTGCAGCGGGGGCATGCCTTCGCCATCGTCGACGAGGTGGACTCGATCCTCATCGACGAGGCCCGGACGCCGCTGATCATCTCCGGTCCTTCCGAGCAGTCGACGGAAAAGTACTACCGCATCGACGCCATCATCCCGCGACTCAAGCAGGGTGAGGAGATCGAACACGAGGACGGCTCCAAGGAGACCACCGGCGACTTCATCATCGACGAGAAGGCCCACACCGTCGCCCTCACCGAGGACGGCGTGGCCAACGTCGAGCGCATGCTGGGCCTCGAGAACCTCTACGACCCGGTGAACATGGAGGCCCTCCACGCGGTCAACCAAGGCCTCCGAGCCCACAACATGTTCAAGCGCGACGTGGACTACCTGGTCAAGGACGGCAAGGTGGTCATCGTCGACGAGTTCACCGGCCGCATGATGGAGGGCCGCCGGTGGTCCGACGGCCTGCACCAGGCAGTGGAAGCCAAGGAGAAGGTGAAGATCGAGCGCGAGAATCAAACCCTCGCCACCATCACCTTCCAGAACTACTTCCGCATGTACGACAAGCTCTCGGGCATGACCGGTACGGCGGAGACGGAATCCACCGAGTTCGGCCAGATCTACAAATTGGAAGTGGTGGTCATCCCCACCAACCGGCCGATGATCCGCGACGACCGCGCCGACCTCATCTACCGCACCGCCGACGAGAAGTGGCAGTCGGTGGTCGAGGAGATCCAGCACTGCCAAAGCACCGGTCAACCGGTGCTGGTGGGCACCGTCTCCATCGAAACCAGCGAGAAGCTCTCCAAGCTGCTCAAGCGCCAGCGGGTTCCCCACGTGGTGCTCAACGCCAAGTATCACGACCGCGAGGCTTCCATCGTCGCCCAGGCGGGACGGCGCGGCGCCGTGACGCTGGCCACCAACATGGCCGGCCGCGGCACCGACATCGTCCTCGGCGGCAATCCCGAGATCATGGCCGCCGCCGAAGCGGATCCGGAGACCAAGCCGGAAGAGTACGCCGAGGCCTTGAAGGAGGCGGAAGCGAAATGCCACGGCGCTCGGGAAGAGATCCTCGAGCTCGGCGGTCTGCACATCCTGGGCACCGAACGCCACGAATCCCGCCGCATCGACAACCAGCTGCGCGGCCGCTCCGGTCGTCAGGGGGACCCCGGCTCCTCGCGCTTCTTCCTCTCCCTGGAAGACGATCTGATGCGCATCTTCGGCTCCGACCGCATCCGCGGCCTGATCCGAGTCGGCATGCAGGAAGGCGAGCCCCTGGAGAACCGCATGGTCTCGCGGGCTATCGAGAAGGCTCAAACCCAGGTCGAGAATCGCAACTTCGAGATCCGCAAACACCTGCTCGAATACGACGACGTGATGAACCGCCAGCGGGAGGAGATCTACCGCCTGCGCCGTTCCATCCTCGAGAGCACCGACGACAGTCACGAATTCGTCCAGACCACCAGCAACGATCTGGTGGAGTTTCTGATCGACCAGCACTGTCCGGAAAAATCCGACCCCCGAGACTGGAAGCTGGACGAGCTGACTACCGAGTTCAACGCCTACTTCGACATCGAGCTCCACGAGCAGGATCTGGAGCTCACCGAGCTGGGTATCGACGAGCTGCGGACGGAGCTCCAGCGGCTGGTGGCGGAGAAATATCAGGAGAAGGTGGACGAGTACGGCGAGGACGTCATCCACGCCCTCGAGCAGCAGGTGTTGTTGCGGGTGGTGGATACCAGCTGGAAGGACCACCTCCTGGCCCTCGATCACCTCAAGGAGGGCATCGGCCTGCGCGGCTACGGTCAGCGAGACCCGCTGAACGAGTACAAGCGCGAGAGCTTCGAGCTCTTCGAAGCCATGCGCGAGCGCATCGAGGATACGGTGATCAAGACCGTCTACCGCATGGAGCCGGTCAGCCGGGAAGAGATGATCGAACGGGAGCGCCAACGCCGCGAGAAGGTGCGGGCGGCCATGCGCTTCTCCGCTTCCGGTGCCGGCAACACCTCGGCCATTCCCAAGCAGGTCGTTCGGCAGGGTGACAAGGTCGGACGCAACGATCCCTGTCCCTGCGGTTCCGGCAAGAAGTACAAGAAATGTCACGGGGCTCCGTCGGCGGCCCACGCCGGCTAGCAGTCCCAGGCGCCCTTCGTGATCGACCCAACGATCCACCGAGATCGTCGGGTCGTCCATTCAGCTACCGCTCACCCAGCCAAGATTCGAGGATGATGCAAGACAACCACCCACCCCTGGCCCTGACCTTCGACGACGTTCTCATCGTCCCCGGCATGTCCGAAACCCACCCCAACCAGGTGGCTCTAGGAACCATCGCTTGCCGGGACATCGGCATGAACATCCCGCTGATCTCCGCCGCCATGGACACCGTCACCGAGTCCCGTCTGGCCATCGCCATGGCTCAAGAAGGGGGTATGGGGGTGATCCACAAGAACCTGCCGGCCCACCGCCAGGCGGAAGAGGTGGACAAAGTCAAACGCAGCGAGGCGGGCATGATCGTCGATCCGGTGACCATGCACCCCCAGCAGCGCATCCGCGAGGCGCTGGAGGTGATGGCCCGCTACAAGATCTCCGGCGTGCCGGTGACCGACGACGACGGCCGGCTGGTGGGCATCCTGACCAACCGGGACTTGCGCTTCGAGGAGAACCAGGACAAGCGCATCGACGAGCTGATGACCAAGGAGAACCTGGTCACCGTGCCCCCCGGCACCACCCTCGACGAAGCCAAGGCGATGCTCCACAAACACCGCATCGAGAAGCTCCTAGTGGTGGAGAAAGACGGCTCCCTGCGGGGCCTGATCACGGTCAAAGACATCCAGAAGATGATGGACTTCCCCACCGCCTGCAAGGACGAGCTGGGGCGACTGCGGGTCGCAGCGGCGGTGGGCACCTCCGGCGACTTCCTGGAGCGCGCCCGGGCACTGGTCAAGGCGAAGGTGGACCTGCTGGTAATGGACTCCTCCCACGCCCACAGCCGCGGGGTGCTGCAAGCCCTGGAGACCATCCGCGAGGAGCTGCCGGAGATCAAGATTCTCGCCGGCAATGTGGCCACCGCCGAGGGCGTGCGGGCGCTGGCGGAGCGCGGAGTCGACGCCGTCAAGGTGGGCATCGGCCCGGGCAGCATCTGCACCACCCGGGTGGTCACCGGCGCCGGACTCCCTCAAATCAGCGCCATCATGGAGTGTGCCCGGGAAGCTGCCGAGCACGGCGTGCCGGTGGTGGCGGACGGAGGCATCAAATTCTCCGGCGACATCACCAAGGCCCTGGCCGCCGGCGCTCACTCGGTGATGATCGGCTCGCTGCTGGCGGGCACCGAGGAAAGCCCCGGTGAGACCATCCTGTACAAGGGCCGTACCTTCAAGGCCTACCGGGGCATGGGCTCCCTCGCCGCCATGGCCGCCGGCAGCGCCGACCGCTACTTCCAGGAAGATCTCACCAAGATGGTTCCCGAAGGCATCGAGGGCATGGTGCCGTACAAGGGCAGCGCCCACCAGATGGTGAGCCAGCTCACCGGCGGCCTGCGCTCCGGTATGGGCCTGGCGGGCTGCTCCTCCATCGAAGAGCTGCGCACCAAGGCACGGATGGTCCGCATCTCCAACGCCGGCCTGCGGGAGAGCCATCCCCACGACGTCCACATCACCAAGGAGTCACCCAACTACTGGGTCGATCAGGTTTCGACCCAGTAGTTGGG
>JAXHTF010000241.1 GCA_034211275.1 Acidobacteriota bacterium | reverse complement strand
CGGCCCAGCCATTTAGCCCGGAAGCCGTCTCGTTGGCCGCCTCCATTGCCCAGCAGATCGCCTTGACCCTGGACAATATGGCTCTGTTTGATCAGGTGGAGAGTCAGGCCCGTAGTGTGGCTCACCGACGCCCGGTCCGCTCACGAGGCCAATCGCCGCTCCTGGAACCAAGCCACCGAAGCCCACAACAGCCACAAGGCGGACCAGGCGGCCTTCCTCCGCGGGGGTGGCTCGACCCTCTTCCCGGAGGAGGTGAAGCTGCTGGGAGAGCTGGAGGGCCAGAGCCTCCTGCACCTGCTGTGCAACTGCGGACAGGACACCCTGAGCCTGGCCAACCACGGTGCCCTGGTCACCGGCGTCGACATCAGCGACGAGGCCGTTGCCTTCGCTCGCCGGCTCTCGGAGGACAGCGGCGTTCCCGGCCGCTTCCAGCGCAGCGACGTCTTCGACTTCCTGCCGGCGGCGCGGGAACGTGGAGAAACTTACCAGCGAATCTTTCTTTCTTACGGTGCTCTGCCCTGGGTTTCGGACCTCCAGGCCTTCTTTCGCGGCGCCGCGGAGCTCCTGGCCCCCGGCGGGCGGCTGGCGCTGGTGGAATTCCATCCCATGGTCTTCGCCTTCGACGAGGCACGGACCTTGCAATATTCCTACTTCGGCGACGGCCGATGGATGGTCGAAGCCGCCGGAGTTCCGGACTATGTCGCCGAATCCGGCGAGGGTCTAGCGCCCTCGGGCCAGCAACAAGGAGTGCAAGACTTCACCAACCCCCACCCCACTTATGAATTCCAGTGGAGCGTGGGGCAGGTGCTGACGGCGATCCTCGAAGCTGGGCTCACTTTGAAAGTCGTTCAAGAACTACCGTACTCTAACGGTTGGAAGATGTTTGAAAATATGCTGGATGTCGGGAATCGACGTTTCGCCCTCCCCCCGGAGGAGCCGCAGCTACCACTGCTGTTGAGCGTCCTGGCGGTAAAGCCTCAGGGAAGATCCGCAGAACACTCGTGAAGGTCGGAACCGGTCGAGCAACCAAGGAAACGAGGAGGAAACCATGAAAGCCGCGTTACGACTCAGTTTCGTCGCTTTGTTTGCGATGCTCTGCGGCATCGCCACCCCCACCGCCGAGGCGCAGGACAACAATCCTGCCATCTCGGAGCTACGCATCGCCATCCAGGACATGGCGACCAAGGAGCAGCGGGGCTACGTCAACCCCGGTGAGGTTCTCACCCTCGAGGTCGGCGAGCGCGTGCGGCTGCGCATGGTGGCCATCCCCGCCGGAGCCCACCGCGCCCCGCGCTATCCCAGCACCCGCTTCGGTGAGCTGGCCGGCGTCAACCGAGTGAATCTGAGCAAGGTCGATCCCCGGGAAGGCTCCGCCATCCTGGAAGCGGTGAGCACCGAGCACCGCCCCAACCCCGGCGCCACCACCCTCATCGAGTATGAGCTGCTGGAGCCGGTGAATATCCGCAAGGGCATGCTCAAGGGCACCATTACCGTCGAGGTCATCGAGTCCCGCAACGCTCGCCCCGTGGATCCGCCGGTGACTCGTCCGGATCGTCCGGGCCGGGACGGCGTGACCCTCTACGAGCACCAGCGCTTCGGCGGCCGCTCCGAGACCTTCTACGAGGACGATCCGCGGCTCAACGACAACCAGATTCGCCAGGACACCGCCAGCTCCGTGCGAGTCCCCCAGGGTTGCCGCGTCTTCCTCTTCGAGCACCCCAACTACGAGGGCAAGTCCACCGTGCTGGAGGCCGACATCTACGACCTCACCGGCACCCGCGTGGGCAACGACTCGGTGTCGTCCCTGCGCATCGAATGCGACGGCCGCCAGCGCGGCTACTACCGCGATGACCGCAACAACCGGGGAAATCGGGGAGACCGTGGCTATCGAGGTGATCGCGGTGCCCGCGCCGGCTCCGCCGTGACCCTCTACGAGCACCAGAACTACACCGGCCGCTCGGAGGTCTTCTTCAACTCCGACGCCCAGCTGGCGGACAATTCCATCCGCCAGGACACCGCCAGCTCCGTGCGGGTGGATCCCGGTTGCGAGGTGCTGCTCTTCGAGCACGCTGACTACCGCGGCCGCTCGACGGTGCTCACCGCGAGCATCGCCGACCTCACCGGTACCCGGGTGGGCAACGATTCGGTGTCGTCGCTGGACGTGCGCTGTCAGTAGGCTCTCTTGAATCGAGCGAAGAAAAACCCGGGCTCACCGCCCGGGTTTTTTGTTGCCTGCTCCTGCCCCCTACCGCTCTTCCACCAAGGTCCCGTCGGTGATCTCATCCCCCGGGTAGAGAACCACCGTCTCCCCCTCCTGAAGCCCACCCAGCACCTGCGCCGTGCGGCTGTTGCGCTGCCCTACCTCGACTTCCCGTAGGTGTGCTTCCTCGCCGTTGACGACGAAGACCGCCCAGCGCTCGCCGTCGCGGAAGAGGCTGCCCACCGGCACCTGGAGCACCGACTCCTCGGCCCACAGCACCACCTCCACCTGCACCCGATAGCCGTCCCCCAGGCTCGGCGGGACCTCGTCGGGGTCGATGATCACGTTGACCCGCTGCTCCTCCACTCCCAGGGCGGAGATCTTCATGAAGCCCGCCGGTTCCACCCGCCGCACCCGGCCGGAGAGAGGCTCGTCGCCACCCCAGTCTTCGATCATCACCTGCTGGCCGGCCTCGATCTTCACCGCGTCGCGGCTCAGGAAGTCGGCGACGATCTCCAGGCGACCGGCGTCCCCCACCTCCAAGAGTGGCTCCCCCACCGGCACCACCGACTCGCTTTCCCGCAGGCGGCGGAGGACTACGCCGTCCACCGGCGAGCGCAGGGTGATGGCCTCGTCCGAGTCCCCGCTCTGGGTCAGCGCCGCCCGCGCCACTTCGAGGTCGAAGCGGGCGCTCCGTTCGGCGAAGCGCGCCGCCGCCAGCTCTTCTTGGGCGGTGCGCAGGGCCAGCCGGGCGGCGTCCAGGTCCTCCTGGGAAACGATGCCCTCCGTCGCCAGCCGCGAGATTCGCGCCTCTTCGCCCTCGCGAAACTCCAGCTCCGCCGCCGCCCGCTCCCGCCGCGCCTCGGCACTCCCCAGGCCCGCCCGGGCCGCCTGCACCCGCCCCTGAGCCTCGGCGCGGCTGCGAGCGTCGAGGAGGTTGGGGTCGGAGGGGCGGAAGACCGCCAGCACCGTCTCCCCAGCCACCACCGGGTCGCCGGGCTCGAGCTCGATGCGCAGCACCTTCCCCGCCAACGGCGCTGAGACCACGAAGCGCTCCCGCACCCGGGTCTCCCCTTCCTCCCCCACGGTCACCTGCAGCGGTCCCTTCGACACCACGGCGAAGTCCGCCGGCTGCGGGGTGGGCCGCAGGGCGAGGAGAATCAGGACTACCACGACGACGCCGATGATCCAAGGCAGAAAACGTTTGATGGACAACCCCATGACATTACTCCCGGGTCTTGAGCACCGACACCAGATCCAGATGGTCCAGCCGGCGGCGTACCACCAGCCCGGATACCACCGAGGCCACCAACACCGTCACCGCCGCCAGGGCGTAGGTCTTGGGGGCCACCACCAAGGGCAGGCGGTAGAGCTCGTTGTCGTAGACGGCGACGGTGAGGCCGGCAAGGCTGCGCCCCAGCAGCAACCCCAGAGGGGTCGCTACCAAGGTCAGCACCGCCAGCTCACCGAGAAGGATGGCGGAAATCTCCCGGCGGGTCAGACCGATGACCCGCAGGCTGGCGAGGTCGCGGCTGCGCTCCGACAGGGAAATGCGCGCGCCGTTGTAGATCACGCCGAAAGCGATGATGCTGGAGAAGAGCAGGTTGAAGGTGGTCATCAGCCCCAGGTTCTCCGCCACGGTGCTGCGGAAATTCTCGATGGCCGCCCGCTTGAGGGCCACCCCCGCCACCGCCGGCGTCGCCTTGAGCCGCCGGTAGAGGGTGTCGGCGGCGGCATCGTCCACCAGCATCACCGCGCCGCTCAGGGCGCCGCCCTCGCGCATCAGGCGATGCAGAGCGTCCAGCTGCATGTAGGCAGAGGTGCCGAGAAAGTCGTCCACCACCGAGGCCACCGGCACCCGCTTCACCGGCCGCGCCCCCTCCAGCACCTCCAGGGTCACGGTGTCCCCCGCTTCCACCGCCAGCAGCTCGGCGAGCTTGGCGGAGAGGGTCAGCCCCTCCGCCGCCAGCTGTAGCGGCTGGCCTTCATCGTCCACCACCCGCTGCAAGCGGCCGTCCGCAGGCAAGCCGGTGACCGCCGTCTGGCGAGATCGGTGGCGATAGCGCAACCGCACCGGCACCGCGCGCTGGGGCTCGGCGGCGAGCACCCCGGGCATCGAGCGCACCGAATGCAAGGCCCCGGAGGACACCGGCAGGAAGAAGGAGATGGTGATGTCCTGGCGCTGAGCGGCGTTGAACTGCAGGTCGAGGATGACGTCGATGGCGTCCAGGGAGAAGGTCCCCACCACCATGATGGCGCCGGCGAAGGCGATGCCGGTGATGGAGAGCAGCGCCCGGATGGGTTGGCGCTCGAGATTGCGCACGACGATGCGCGCCGGCTGGGAAAGCAACCTCCCCAAGCCCAGCCGCTCCACCAGGGTCGTCCGGTAGGCGGCCGGTGGTGCCGGCCGCAGGGCCTCCGCCGGCGGTAGCCTCACCGCCCGCCGCACCGAGCCCAGGGCCCCCACCACCGCCGCCGCCAGGCTGATGGCCAACGCCAAAATCACCACCGACGGCGCCAGGCGGTATTCGAGATAGGGAAAGCGGAAATATTGAGTGTAGAGCTCGGTGAGACCGCTCCCCAGCCAGGCCCCGGCGCCGGTGCCCAAGGCGCCGCCAATGAGCGACACCAGAATGCTCCACAGGCTGTAGTGCAATCCGATCTGGAGGTTGGGGTAGCCCAGAGCCTTGAGCGCCGCGATCTGCTCCCGCTGCACCGCCACCATCCGCGACAGCACCACATTGAGCAGGAAGGCAGCGACCCCGAGGAAGATGATGGGGACGATGATGGCGGAGCCCCGCAGGCCCTCCAGCTCGCTGTTCAAGTACCAATGGGAGACCTGCAGATCCCGGGGAATGGCGCCGAGGCCTCCATAGGGTTCCAGTAGCTGATCCAGCCGGGCGATGACCTCCGGCGACGAGGCCCGGGGCAGCAGCCCCAGGGCGACGTCGTTGAAGCCGCCCTCCATGTCGAAGGCCGACGACAACCCCTGGCGCCCCATCCAAAAGACGCCGAAGCGCGAATCGTCGGGCATCAGCTCGCCGGGGCGGATGCCGTAGATGTACTCCGGAGACAGGGCCACTCCCACCACCTCCAGCTGCCGCCGGCTGCCGTTGATCACCGCCGCCACCGTATCCCCCAGCACCAGTTCGTGGGCCTCGGCAAAGGGCTCGTTGACCACCACCTCGTCCGGGCGGCCGGTCTCCGGGCGGCGGCCGCGGAGCAGGAAGATGTCGTTGAGCAGCGGCTCCCGGCCCTCCGGCAGCGAGATCAGCCGCCCCACCGCCGGCTCCGGCAGCCCTTCCACGTCCAGCACCACGTCCCGCACCACGCGGGTCTGCACCTGGGCCACCCCGGAGATGGCGGCGATGTCGTGGGCCAACCACTCCGGCGCCCGCTCGAGGTTGGCGAAGACCTCGGCGAAGCGTTGGTGGCTGTAATAGGTTTCCTGGGTCAGCCGCAGGCTTTGGAAGGTGCTGAGGGCGAGGAGGAACATGGCAACGCCGGCGGCGATGACCAAGCTGATGGCCAGAGCCTGGCCGCGCATCTGCCAGAGATCCCGAAACAGCTTGCGGTGGAGGGCTCGCACGGCGTCACCAGCTGAGCTCGCGGGCGGGCAGCCGCCGCTGGTTTTCCTGCACCGACGAGATGCGCCCATCGGCGAGGGAGATGACCCGATCCGCCATGGCGGCGATGGCGGCGTTGTGGGTGATCACCGCCACCGTGGTGCCCAATTCCTCGGAGATGCGCTCGATGGCCTCCAGCACCACCACTCCGGTGGAGATGTCCAGGGCGCCGGTGGGCTCGTCGCAGAGCAGCACGTCCGGCTGCTTGGCGATGGCCCGGGCGATGGCCACCCGCTGCTGCTCGCCGCCGGAGAGCTGGGCGGGGAAGTGATCCATACGCTCGTCCATGCGCACCAGCGCCAGGGCGTCCTCCGGCGTCATGGGATCGCGGGAGATCTCCGTCACCAGGGCGACGTTCTCCCGCGCCGTCAGGCTGGGGATCAGGTTGTAGAACTGGAAGACAAAGCCCACGTGCTCCCGGCGATATTGGGTCAGCCGGCTCTCGTCCGCCACAGTAAGCTCCTCGCCGCGGAAGAAGACCTGCCCCTCGGTGGGCAGATCGAGGCCGCCGAGGATGTTGAGGAGCGTCGATTTGCCGCTGCCGGACGGTCCCAGGAGCACCACGAACTCCGACTGCCGGAGCTCCAGGTCCACTCCCCTCAGGGCCTGCACCTCCACCTCGCCCATGGGATAGACCTTGGTCACTCCCCGGGCCTCGAAGACCAGCTCCCCCGGTTCCTGCGCGGAACGGCCGGTGGGCCGCTGCACCGGCGAGCCTTCCCCGGCGGACGTCGAAGCGGTCGTGGGCGTCGGGTCGTTCATCCTCTACCTTTCGGGCTTGGGGGCGAAGTTTCCTCGGATCAATTGCCGATCCCTAGGTCGAGCGTATCGCGGTCCGTGGTATTTTTCCCCCGCCATGGCGTCAACTTCCGGCCCGCGCGGTGTGCCGCGCCTTCCCGGCCCCGCTCCCGAACAACGGATCGGCATCGTCGATCTCGGCTCCAACACCGCCCGGTTGGTGGTCTTCGTGTGCCAAAAGGGGCTGTGGTTCCAGATCGAGGACCAAATCCGCGAGGTGGTGCGGCTGGCGGAAGGCTTCGGCACCAGCGCCCATCTCACCGACGCCGCCGTGGAGCGCGCCACCACCGCCATCAAGCTCATCGCCGATTTTGCCGGCGCCGCCGACCTCGACCAGCTGCAGATCATCGGCACCAGCGCCCTGCGGGAGGCGGAGAACCGCGACCGTTTCCTCGATCTCATCGATCCCCTGGACCTGGATCTGTGGATCCTCAGCGGGACCGAAGAGGCCCAGCTGGGGGTGGACGCGGTGGCCAACGGCCTGGCCTTCGAGAATGCCTGGGTGGTGGATTTGGGCGGCGGCAGTGTGCAGGTCTCGCGCATGAGCGACCGCGCCTTCGACTTCGGCGACGCCCATCCCCTGGGCATGGTGCGCCTCACCGAGGCTTTCCTGCTCAGCGATCCGCCGTCGCCGCGGCAGATCCAGGCGCTGGAGATGGAGGTGGCCCGCCACCTGGCACCGGTGGTCCAGCGCATGCGCCGGGACGCGGCGCCGCTGGTGGCCATGGGCGGCTCGGTGCGCAACCTGGCGCGGGCGATCCAGAAGCTCCAGAGTTACCCCATCAGTCTGATCCACGGCTACGTGTTGCAGCGCTCGGACCTCGAAGAGCTCACCGCCGAGCTGCTGTCCCAGAGCAGCGCCGAGCGGGCGGACGTACCGGGCATCCGCTCCGACCGCGCCGACGTCATCCCCGCCGCCGCCCTGGTCTTCCGCTGGCTGCTGCGGGAAAGCGGCCACGAGCGCATGGTGATCTCCGGCCAGGGTATGCGCGAAGGCGCCTTCCTGCGCAAATTCCTCCCCGGCCCGGACTATCGGGTAGACGACGTGCGGCGCTTCGCGGTGGACAGCCGGCTGGCCCGCTATCCGGTGCCCAATCCCCACAACAATCACGTGCGGCGCCTGACCCGGCGACTCTTCGATGGTCTCGAGCCCCTCCACGGTCTGGGCCCCCGGGAAGCCGAGCTCCTCGACGCCGCCGCCGCCCTCCACGACATCGGCGTCGCCATCGACTACTACCACCACCACCGCCACAGCGCCTACTTGCTGGAGTCGAAGCCTCTCCACGGTTTCAGTCACCGGGAGCAGATGTTGATCACGCTGATGGTGCGCTACCACGAGAAGGGCACGCCGAAGCTGGGCCGCTACACCCCCCTGATGCGCTCCGGCGACAAGAAGCTCCTGCGCCACCTCACCGCCTGCCTACGCCTGGCGGAGTTCCTGGAGCGCGCCCGCGCCGGACGCATCCGCGACCTGGAGGTGGAGATCGCTCCCGAGACGGTGACCCTGCGCCTGGAGTCGGTGGAGCCCCCAACGGTCGAGCTGCGGGAAACCCGCAAAGCCGCCGCCCCGCTCTTCGAGCAAGCCTATCGGCGGTCGTTGGAGCTGGTGCCGGGCTGAAGCTGCCACAGGGGGGACCCACTTGTTGGTCCCTGGATTTTCAAGCACTTACGGCCCACAGTGCGGCTCCACCCCGGCCGCGGGCTCCCAGATGGCCCCGCAACATCCGATGGTGTGAGGAGAGAGCGAGCTCCGAGGATGAATCGGTCTGCCGATTCACCCGCAGGACTCGACTCTCGACGCCCGCGGGACACCGGTTCCTTGTTCCCTTCCCGGAGGGGGGACCCACTTGTTGGTCCCTGGTTTTTCAGACAGTTACGGCCAGCCGACCTTCTTCAGCAGCTTCGGGGGGAGGAGCCAGCGGAGCTCGGCGATGCCGGGTTCTAGGTCCTGCCAGCTCTCGCGGTCGAAGGTGACGGCGGCGAGGGCGGCGGTGGGGATGCGGTGGCTGCCGCCGCCTATCAGCAATGCCAGCAGCTCGGACCACACCGGTTCGTGGCCCACCACCAGCACCGTCTTGCAGCTGCCCTGGACTTGACGCAGGCGCTCCAAGACTTCCGAGGCATCGCCGCTGTAGAGGATCTCGTCCTCGTCCACCGGACACTGCCAAGCACCAGCCTGGGCGGCCAGCTCGAGGGTCGTTTGGGCGCGCACCGCCGGGGAGGTGAGGGCGCGGTCCGGCTCCCACCCGGCGCCGGCGATGACCTCGCCCATGGCCGCGGCGGCGCGGCGACCGCGGGTAGCCACCGGTCGCTCCCGGTCGTGATCGAAGGGAGCGTCCCAATCCGACTTGCCGTGGCGGAGCAATAGTAGACGCTTCATGACCTGGAGTGCTTCCTCCTGTGCTAACAGACCGTGGCTAGCAGCACCTTGGCCAACCGGCCATCGTTAGGCTATCTCGTTCTGCGTCAAGGACCTAGGCTGTACCACTGCTGTCACAGCAGTTTGCTACACTGTTGTTCCTGTTTCTAGCTTCGATGGCCGGAGCTGATCCTTGGAAGATCGTCCGGCGCAGAGTTCCCCACAGCCGCAACACCACACCCTAGCGCCCCACCAAAACATCGTAGATCTGATCATGACCAAGACCGCCACCGCTACCCCTTCGTCCAAGACCGACCCGCAGACGCCGGCCCGCGGGAAAAAGCCCGCCAGCGTCAACCTGGGCCGCTCCGACCTCTACTTCAACCGCGAGCTCAGCTGGTTGAAGTTCAATCAGCGCGTCATCGAGGAAGCCTTCGATACCTCCAACCCGCTACTCGAACGGGTTCGCTTCCTATCCATTTTCGCCAGCAACCTGGACGAGTTCTACATGATCCGGGTCTCCGGCCTGCGGCGGCCATCTGCCGCCGCAGGC
>JAXHTF010000240.1 GCA_034211275.1 Acidobacteriota bacterium | reverse complement strand
CCGGATGCTCGACAGGGTCTCGACCTCACCGGCCTCCAGCGCCAACACCACCGAGTCGAAGTCGGGGAACACCCGACCTTGGCCCTTGGCGTCGCTCTTGGTGATGGTCAGGTAGTAGCCCCCCAAGACCAGGTCCTGGCTGGGCACCGCCAGCGGCCGGCCGTGGGCCGGGCTCAGGACGTTGTTGGAGGAGAGCATCAGCACCTGGCTCTCGATCTGCGCCTTCGGCGACAGCGGCACGTGGACCGCCATCTGGTCGCCGTCGAAGTCGGCGTTGAAGGCGGCGCAGACGAGGGGGTGAATCTTGATCGCCTTGCCCTCGGTCAAGACCGGCTGGAAGGCCTGAATACCCAGGCGGTGGAGGGTGGGAGCGCGGTTGAGCAGCACCGGATGGTCGGCGATGACCTCTTCCAGCGCGTCCCAGACCTCGTCCACTTCCTGCTCCACTAATTCCTTGGCGGCCTTGATGGTGCCGACCAGGCCCTTCTCTTCCAGACGGTTGTAGATGAAGGGCTTGAACAGCTCCAGCGCCATCTTCTTGGGCAGACCGCATTGATGCAGCTTGAGGTCCGGGCCGACCACGATGACCGAACGGCCGGAGTAGTCGACGCGCTTGCCCAGGAGGTTCTGGCGGAAGCGGCCCTGCTTGCCCTTGAGGGTGTCGGACAGGGACTTCAGCGGACGGTTGTTGGAGCCCTTGAGGACCCGGCCGCGGCGGCCGTTGTCGAAGAGGGCGTCCACCGCCTCCTGGAGCATGCGCTTCTCGTTGCGCACGATGACTTCCGGCGCCCGCAGCTCGAGGAGCTTCTTGAGCCGGTTGTTGCGGTTGATGACGCGGCGATAGAGGTCGTTGAGGTCGCTGGTGGCGAAGCGGCCGCCATCCAGCGGCACCAGGGGCCGCAGCTCCGGCGGGATGACCGGGATCACGTCCAGGATCATCCACTCCGGGCGGTGGCCGCTGCGCCGGAAGGCGTCGACGACCTTCAGCCGCTTGGCGGCCTTGAGGCGGCGGATCTGGCTGGTCTCGGTACGCATCACGATGCGCAGCTCCTCCGACAGCTCCTCGACCTCGATGGAGGCCAGGAGCTCCTTGATCGCCTCGGCGCCCATCTGTGCGACGAAGGAGCCATCCCCATATTCGTCCCGGACTTCGCGGAAGCGCTCCTCGCTCAGCAGCTCCTTCTCCTTGAGCTCGGTGTCACCGGGATCGATGACCACGTAGCTCTCGAAGTAGAGGATGCGCTCCAGGTCCCGCAAGCTGATGTCGAGCAGATGCCCGATGCGGCTCGGCAGGCCCTTGAAGAACCAGACGTGGGAGACCGGACAGGCCAGCTCGATGTGGCCCATGCGCTCGCGGCGCACCCGCGAGCGGGTGACCTCGACTCCGCATTTGTCACACACCACGCCGCGATGCTTCATGCGCTTGTACTTGCCGCACAAACATTCCCAGTCGGTGACCGGGCCAAAGATCTTGGCGCAGAAGAGACCGTCCCGCTCCGGCTTGAAGGTGCGGTAGTTGATGGTCTCCGGTTTGGTGACCTCTCCGTAGCTCCACGACCGGATTTTCTCCGGCGACGCTACGGAAATTTTGATCGCGTTGAAATCCTTCAGCGACTGTGGTTTCTCAAAGGTGCTCAGTGGGTGCAAGACCTTTCCTCCTTAAGCTTTCAGGAGTTCAACGTCGAGGCAGAGACTCTGCAACTCGCGAACCAAGACATTGAAGGATTCGGGCAGACCAGGATCGTCCGGGACATCTCCCTTGACGATCGCCTCGTAGATCTTGCTGCGCCCCTCGACGTCGTCGCTCTTGACCGTCAGCAACTCCTGCAGCGTGTAGGCAGCGCCATACGCCTCGAGGGCCCAGACCTCCATCTCACCGAATCGCTGGCCACCGAATTGGGCCTTACCGCCCAGCGGCTGCTGGGTGATGAGCGAGTACGGCCCGATGGAACGGGCGTGGATCTTGTCGTCCACCAGGTGGGACAGTTTCAACATGTAGATGTAGCCGACGGTCACCTTCTGCTCGAAGATGTCGCCGGTCATACCGTCGGTCAGCTGGGTCTTGCCGGAGGTGGGCAGAGTCGCCTCCGTCAGCAAGTCCTTGATCTGGTGCTCGCGCACGCCGTCGAAAACCGGGGTGGCGAAGTGCAGGCCCAGGGCCCGCCCCGCCCAACCCAGGTGGGTTTCGAGGATCTGACCGACGTTCATTCGGCTGGGCACGCCCAGCGGGTTGAGGACGATTTCCACCGGAGTGCCGTCGGGCAGGTAGGGCATGTCCTCTTCCGGGAGAATCCGGGAGATGACGCCCTTGTTGCCGTGGCGGCCGGCCATCTTGTCGCCCACCTGCAGCTTGCGCTTCATGGCGACGAAGACCTTGACCAGCTTGATGACGCCGGGGGGCAGCTCGTCGCCCTTCTGCAGCAGACCGATCCGCTCCTCGTTGACCTGATGCAGGACCTCGACGTGGGAATCGGTCTTCTTGTAGATGGCGGAGATCTGGTCGAGGAGCTTCTTGTCCTTGATGGGCAAGCGCAGCACCTCTTCCCGGGTCAGCTTTTCCAGCGACTCGTGGCTGATCTCGTCACCGGACTTGAGCAGCGTCTCGCCGACGTGGGATTGCACCTCGGCGGAAACCTTCTGGCCGGTGAGCAGATCGCGGATCTTCTTGTTGCGCTCCTCGGTGAGGATTCGCACCTCGTCCTTGATGTTCTTCTGCAGGCGCGCGATCTCGTCTTCCTCGATCTCCATCGCCCGCTGATCCTTCTCCACGCCCTTGCGGGAGAAGATCTTGACATCCACCACCGTGCCGTCGATCCCCGGTGGAACCTTCAGGCTGGCGTCGCGAACGTCGCCGGCCTTCTCACCGAAGATGGCTCGCAGGAGCTTTTCCTCGGGGGTCAGCTGGGTCTCGCCCTTGGGCGTGACCTTGCCCACCAGGATGTCGCCGGCACCGACGGTGGCGCCGATGCGGATGATGCCGCTCTCGTCGAGATCCTTGAGCGCCGCCTCGGAGACGTTGGGGATGTCCCGGGTGATCTCTTCAGGGCCGAGCTTGGTGTCCCGAGCCTCGATCTCGAACTCCTCGATGTGGATGGAGGTGTAGTAGTCCTCCTTGACCAGCTTCTCGGAGACCAGGATCGCGTCCTCGAAGTTGTAGCCGCGCCAGGGCATGAAGGCCACCAGCACGTTGCGGCCCAAGGCCAGCTCGCCGACCTCGGTGCACGGACCGTCCGCCAGCACCTCACCCTTGGCGATGCGCTGCCCCTCGTGGACCAGCGGTTTCTGGGTGATGCAGGTGTTCTGGTTGGAACGGCGGAACTTGGTCAGCTGGTAGATGTCGGCGCCGAACTCGCGGGCTTCCCCGGTTTCCGAGTCCTCGGCCTCCACGCGCACGATGATGCGCTCGGAGTCCACCGAGTCCACCACGCCGCCGCGCTTGCACAGGATCACCGCGCCGGAGTCCTGGGCCACGATGCCCTCCAGGCCGGTGCCCACGATGGGGGCCTCGCTGCGCAGCAGCGGCACGGCCTGGCGTTGCATGTTGGAGCCCATGAGGGCGCGGTTGGCGTCATCGTTCTCGAGGAACGGAATCAGCGCCGCCGCAACCGACACCAGCTGCTTGGGGCTGATGTCCATGTACTGCACCATCTCGCGCTCGACGGTGACGAAGTCGCCGCCGGAGCGGGCGATGACGCGCTCTTCGGCGAGCATCCCGTCCTCGCGGACTTTGGCGTTGGCCTGAGCGATGGTGTACTTCTCTTCCTCCCATGCGGAGAGGTAGAAGGCGTAGGGCTCGGCGGCCACGGAATCCTTGGCGCTGAGCTTCTCGTTGGCCTTGTCCATCTCCTCGCCGGTGACGATCTGGCCCAGCTTGAAGGGCCCTTTGCCGACCTTCACCACCCGGTAGTGATCGAGGACTCGGCCCTCCACCACCTTCTTGTACGGGCTCTCAATGAAGCCGTAGTCGTTCATCCGGGCGTAAGTCGCCAGCGACGAGATGAGGCCGATATTCGGGCCTTCCGGCGTCTCGATGGGACAGATGCGGCCGTAGTGGGTGGTGTGGACGTCGCGCACCTCGAAGCCGGCGCGCTCGCGGGAGAGGCCGCCGGGGCCGAGGGCGGAGAGACGCCGCTTGTGGGTCACCTCCGACAACGGGTTGGTCTGATCCATGAACTGGGACAGCTGGGACGAACCGAAGAACTCCTTGACGGCGGCAATCACCGGCTTGGAGTTGATCAGGTCGTGGGGCATGGCGGAGTCGATGTCCTGATGCACGGACATCTTTTCCTTGATCGCCCGCTCCATGCGCACCAGGCCGACGCGGAACTGGTTCTCCAACAGCTCGCCCACGGCCCGCACGCGGCGGTTGCCCAGGTTGTCGATGTCGTCCACGCGGCCGATGTCCTTCTGCAGCTGCAGCAGGTAGCCGATGACGCGGAAGAAGTCGTCCGCACTGAGGGTCTTCTGGTCCACCGAGACCTCGGTGTCCAGCTTGATGTTGAACTTGAAGCGGCCAACCCGCGAGAAGTCGTAGCGCTTGGCGTCGAAGAACATGCCGTAGAACAGCGACCGGGCGCTCTCCAGGGTCGGAGGGTCACCGGGGCGCATGCGGCGGTAGATCTCGATCAGCGCTTCCTTGGCGTTGGTGGTGGTGTCCTTGGCCAGGGTGTTGGTGAGGGTGTTGCCACACAGCTCCCAATCCGGGAAGAAGACCTCCACCGCGGTGTGCTGGCGACCGTCGAGACGCTCATGGAGGTCCTCCGGCACCAGGTCGTTGGCCTCGAAGAGCACCTCGCCGGTGTCCTCGTCGACCACGTCGGCGATGAACAGAGCCCGCTCGAGAGCGGAGAGGGGAACCTCCAGCTCGACGTTCTCGTCCTTGTCCAGGGTTGCCACCTGCTTCTTCTCCAGCGACAGGCCGGCGAAGATCGGGTAGGTCTCGCGGCGGCCGCGATTCTGGTGGTCCTTGAGGCGCTCCTGCTCGAGCACCGCCGGCGGGATGGAGAGCTTGACGGAGCCCTCCTTGCCCAGGGCCAGGCCGATGCCGACATAGAACTGGCGCAGGATCTGCTCGTTGCTCTCCAATCCCAGGGCGCGCAGGAAGATGGTGCCGTGGAACTTCCGCTTGCGGTCGATGCGGACCGAAATGACGTCCTTCTGGTCGTATTCGAACTCCACCCAGGAACCCCGGTAGGGGATGATCTTGGCGAGGAAGGCGCGAGGCCCCTCCTTGGTGAAGAAGACGCCGGGGCTACGATGCAGCTGGCTGACGATGACCCGCTCGGTGCCGTTGATCAGGAAGGTACCGTTATCGGTCATCAGCGGAATGTCGCCGAAGTAGACCTCTTCCTCCTTGGCGTCGCGCATCATGCGGGCGCCGGTCTCCGGGTCTTTGTCGTAGACGAAGAGTCGGAAGGTCACCTTCAGCGGCACGGCGAAGGTCATGCCGCGCTCCTGGCAATCCTGGATCGAATACTTCAGCTGCAGGTCTACGGGGTAGCCGCAGGTATCGCATTTGGTGACCTGGTTGCGGTTGACGAAACCGCAATCAGGGCAGGTGACCGTCTCCTCCAGCGGATGATCGGTCATGATCTTCGAGCTGCAGTTGACACAGGTCATGCGCAGGTATTCGAGCCCCTCGAGGGTGCCGCACTTGCACTGCCAGTCGCCGATGGAATACCGGACGAAGTCCAGGGAACAGGTCTCCCGGAAATCGGAGAACGGGAAAATACTGGTAAAGACGGCCTGCAAGCCCTGCGGGTCCCGCTCCTCAGGCAAGAGGTTCATCTGCAGGAAGCGGTCGTAGGACTTACGCTGGACGTCGATCAGGTTGGGAATGGGCAGAGAGGTCTTAATGCGCGAGAAGTCGCGCCGACGACCGTTCTGGTGATGACCGCCGTTTTGTCCGTTGGTGTTACTGCTCATAGAATGACCTCTACGATCCTGGGGAACGAAGTCGAGCCGGGGAGGCTCAACGGTGAAAACCGGCTGGCGCCGCTAGGGCGCCCGGCCGAAGAAATCTTTGCTGCAAACAGCGGACACCACGCCCTACCGACCGCCCGAGCGGCCGTTGCGTAGGGCATGGTGACTGCTGCTAGGGACCGCGCCGTCGCCCGGGCGGCCCCCCGTCTCGCTGGCTGACGCGAGATCAGCTGAGAGCTCGATCACTTGAGATCGACCTGGGCTCCAGCGTCCTCGAACTTCTTCTTGATCTCTTCGGCCTCGTCCTTGGAGACGCCTTCTTTGATCTTCGTCGGCGCCGACTCCACCAGATCCTTGGCCTCTTTCAGACCCAGGCTGGTGACCTCGCGGACCGCCTTAATGACGTTGATCTTCTTGTCGCCGATGGAAGTCAGCATGACGTCGAACTCGTCCTTTTCCTCGGCCTCGGCAGCACCAGCGCCAGCACCGGCGGCGGGCGCCGCGACGGCGGCGGCTGCGGCGGACACACCGAAGTGCTCCTCCAGCGCCTTGACCAAGTCGTTGAGTTCGAGGACCGTCATCTGCTCGACTTGCTTGATGAACTCCTCGGTTGCTACCGCCATGTCTCCTCTCCTTACACGTTCGAACGCAGGTAGCTACCCACGCTCGTTTGGGTGTTCTTGCTAAAATTCCAGTCAGCTCGCCTGCTTCTGCTGCGCCACCTGACCGAGTACCGCCACGAACTGACGCTTGAAATCCGCCAGGTCGCGGACCAAGCGGGTAACGGGGGACTGCAGCAGGAAGATCAGCTTGGCTAGCAATTCCTCCCGCGTCGGCAGCTCCGCAATATCTCTGATCTGCTCCGGGGCCACCGGCTGTCCCTGCACGATCCCGCCCTTGAACTGGAGCACCGGCGCCGTCTTGGCGAACTCGGTAAGAGCCTTGGCCAACTCCACGACGCTGTCATCGGTGTAGACCACCGCGACGGGGCCTTCGAAGACGTCCTTGACGCTATCCAGCGCCTTGCCCTCGATGGCCCTTCGGACCAGCGTGTTCTTGACCACCTGATACTGGCCACCGGATTCCCGGACCTTGGCCCGCAGCTCGGTCACCTGAGGCACGGAAATGCCCTGGTAGCCGAGCACAAAGGCATGGGGTGCTTCGGCCAGGCCGTCCTGGTATCCGGCCACCATCTCGTTCTTCTGCGCTTTGCTCAAAGCCATGATCGTGCCTCCTAGGCCTCGGCCGCGACGAGAAGGCTCTCGTCCAGTCGGATCCCCGGCCCCATGGTCGAGGACATATTGGCTGAACGCACGTACTTGCCCTTGGCGGCCGGCGGCTTGGCCTTGACCACCGCGGAGATCAGCGCGTTGGCATTCTCCAGCAGCTGCTCCTTCGAAAAGGAAATCTTGCCCAGCGGGGCGTGGACGATGCCGGTCTTGTCGACCCGGAACTCCACCTTACCGGCCTTGATGTCCTCCACCGCCTTGCCAACGTCGAAGGTCACGGTGCCCACCTTGGGGTTGGGCATCAGGCCGCGGGGGCCCAGGACCCGGCCGAGGCGGCCGACGACCCGCATCATGTCGGGGGTCGCCACCACGGCGTCAAAGTCCATCCAGCCGTCGTTGACTTTTTCCGCCAGTTCCTCGCCGCCGACGTGATCGGCCCCGGCCTCTTCGGCCTCCTTGACCTTTTCACCGCCGGCGAAGACGAGAATCCGAGTGGTCTTGCCGGTCCCGTGGGGTAGCACCACCGTGCCGCGCACCATCTGGTCCGCGTGCTTCGGGTCCACTCCCAAGCGCATGGCGATCTCGAGGGTCTCGTCGAACTTGGCGAAGGAAGCTTCCTTCGCCGCAGCGACGGCCTCCTCCAGCGTATGGGGGCGAGCCTCTATCTTTCCGACAGCAGCTCTATAGCCTTTACCGTGTTTTGGCACCGCTCGTCTCCTTTACCCTTCAACCTCGATACCCATCGAACGCGCGGTACCGGAAACGGTCTTCACCGCGGCGTCGAGGTCAGCGGCCGTCAGGTCGGGCTGCTTGATCTTGGCAATTTCTTCGACCTGGGCGCGGGTCACCTTCGCCACCTTGGTCTTGTTCGGCTCACCGGAGCCCTTCTTGATGCCGGCGGCCTTGAGCAAGAGCACGGCGGCCGGCGGAGTCTTGGTGATGAAGCTGTAGCTACGGTCGGCGTAGACGGTGATGACCACCGGGATGATCAGTCCGGAATCCTGCTGAGTACGGGCGTTGAACGCCTTGCAGAAGTCCATGATGTTGACGCCGGCCTGACCCAGCGCTGGGCCCACCGGCGGCGCCGGGGTAGCCTGGCCGGCCGGGATCTGCAGCTTGATCTGATTGATAACCTTCTTCGCCATGGTGCAGCTACTTTCCTTCGATCAATGGGCCTTGGTTCGTCAGTTTTCGACCCGGGAACCCTCGGTCAGCTGGGTCACCGGTGACCACCGCTGGGCTCGCCCCCGGATCTCTCCGAAGCTCAGCGTTCGATCAGGCCTTCTCCACCTGTGAGAAATCGAGCTCGACCGGCGTCTGACGACCGAAGATGGTCACCATCACCTTGAGAGTGTTGCGGTCCAGATTGACTTCTTCCACCACTCCGGTGAAGTTGTTGAACGGACCGTCGATGATCTTCACCGGCTCGCCCTTGTCGAACATGTACTTCGGCTTCGGCTTTTCCTGGGCCGTCGTAACCTGCTCGAGAATTTGATCCACTTCTTCTTGAGTCAGCGGCGTGGGCTTCTTGCCCGTGCCGACGAAGCCCGTCACCTTGGGCGTGTTCTTGACCACATGCCACGCGGGGTCGGACATCTCCATCTCGACCAGAATGTAGCCGGGAAAGAATTTCCTCTGGACTTCCCGCTTCTTGCCGTTGCGGTACTCCACCACCGTCTCGGTGGGGATCCGCACCTCGCCAAAGGAGTCACCCATGCCCATGGCTTCTGCGCGCTGGCGCAGAGTCTCCTTCACCCTCTCCTCGAAACCGGAGTAGGTGTGAACGATGTACCACTGGAGGTTGGGCGCGCCTTCGCTCATCGTCCCAGCACCTCGAGCATGAACCAGGTGATCCCTTGATCAGCGATCCACAGGAATGCGGCGAAGATCACGCTCGTAACGAGCACTACCGCCGTGAGGCTGACCAGCTCGTCCCGAGTGGGAAAGTTCGCCTTCTTGGTCTCGGAGATCGTCTCCGAGATGAAGGTCTTTGATTTTTCTATCCAGCTCATGTCGATTTGAACATTCTGGCAGGCCAGGAGGGATTCGAACCCCCAACCCGCGGTTTTGGAGACCGCTGCTCTACCAATTGGAGCTACTGGCCTTAAAGTACCCAAACCGCCCTCGCGGGGAGGGCGGCCCAGAGTTATTGAGACTGCGTCTTACTCGATGATCTCCGTCACGGTGCCGGCGCCCACGGTCCGGCCACCCTCGCGGATCGCAAACCGAACGCCCTTCTCCATCGCGATGGGAGCGATCAACGTCACCTCCAGGTTCACGTTGTCACCCGGCATCACCATTTCCACGTCCGCCGGAAGATCCGCCGAACCCGTCACATCCGTCGTACGGAAGTAGAACTGAGGACGGTACCCCTTGAAGAACGGAGTGTGGCGGCCACCCTCCTCCTTCGTCAGGATGTACA
>JAXHTF010000239.1 GCA_034211275.1 Acidobacteriota bacterium | reverse complement strand
GCCCCTACCGGCTGGATCAAAGTCGTTCTAGCCGGTAGGGGCGACCCTCGTGGTCGCCCGCGCCCAGCAGTCACCGCGGCTCCGAACCCCGCGCCCAGAACGATCCCCAGGGTCACCTCTTGCGAAGCCCCCCAACACCGAGGGCAGGCACAAGACCTGCCCCTACACCTGGTCGACTGTCACGACCTGTCTTTCATCCTCGCGGGCGCTTCGGAGAATTATTTCCGCCCACTACCGCAACCGATCCTTGAGGCTCTGCAGCAGATTGAGGGCCGCCAGGGGGGTGAGCTCGTCGAGGTCCACTTCCCGCAGCAGGCCCGCCACCACCTCCTCCGGCGGAGTGAAGAGAGGCATTTGCGGAGGCTTGCTGGTGGCTTCCGGCGGTGCATGTTCCCCCTGGGCCAGCCGCGGTTTGCCGGAGAAATCGTACTCCTGGGATTCCAGGTTCGCCAGCACCTCCGACGCCCGCCGGGTCACGTCCTCCGGCAATCCCGCCAGCCGCGCCACCTGGATACCGTAGCTCTTGTCCGCCGCTCCCGGCACCACCCGCCGCAGGAAGATGATGCGCTCCCCCCACTCTTTGACGCTGAGGGTGCGGTTGACCAGCCGCGGCAGCACCGCGGCGAGCTCCGTCAGCTCGTGGTAGTGGGTGGCGAAGAGGGTCTTGCAGCCGGTCTCCCGGTGCAGATATTCGACGATGGCCCAGGCCAGGGAGAGACCGTCGAAGGTGGCGGTGCCGCGGCCCACCTCGTCGAGGATCACCAGGCTGTGGGCGCTGGCGTGGTGCAGGATGTTGGCGGTCTCGATCATCTCCACCATGAAGGTGGACTCGCCCCGGGCCAGGTCGTCACTGGCGCCGACGCGGGTGAAGATGCGGTCCACCACTCCCAGCGTCGCCTCCTCCGCTGGCACGAAGCTCCCCGCCTGGGCCATCAGCACCAGCAGCGCCACCTGCCGCAGGTAGGTGGATTTACCGCCCATGTTGGGTCCGGTGAGGAGGACGATCTGGGCTTCCTCGCCGTCCAGCTCGACGTCGTTGGGCACGAAAGGATCGGTACTGGTCTGCTCCACCACCGGATGGCGCCCTTCCCGGACGGTGATGGGTTCCCCCAGGGGCAGCATGGTGGGGCGACGGTAGCGACCCTTCACCGCCACCTCGGCGAAGGCGGTGAGGGCGTCGAGGCGGCCCAGCGCCGCCGCCAGCCGGGAGAGACCGGCACCGGCCTGGGCCACCCGTGCCACCAGGGCGGCGTAATGCTCCGCCTCCAGCGCCAGCTGCTTCTCTTCCGCTCCCAGGATCTGCTCTTCCAGCTCCTTGATCTCCGGGGTGATGTAGCGCTCGGCGTTGACCAGGGTCTGCTTGCGGATGTAGTGCTCCGGCACCAGGTGCTGGTTGGCCTTGGTGACCTCGACGTAGTAGCCGAAGACTTTGTTGTAGCGAATCTTGAGGGATGAGATGCCGGTGCTCTTGCGCTCGTTGGCCTCCAGCTCGAGGATGTGGCGCTTACTGTCCCGAGCCAAGGAACGGTGGCGGTCCAGCTCCTCGTCCACGCCCTCGGCGATGACGCCGCCGTCTTTGAGCTGGGTCGCCGGCGCTTCCTCCAGCACCCGCGCCAGCTCGGCGTGGAGATCCTGCAGGGGGTCGGTGGCCCCGAGCTCCGCCAGCAGCGGGCTCTCGCACTCGGCGGCCAGCGCCAGCAGCTCCGGCTGCAGCTCCAGGCTGTCCCGCAGCGCCGCCGTCTCCCGCGGCGCCAGGGTCCCCAGCACCGCCCGGGTGAGCAGTCGTTCCGGATCGCTGACTCGCGCCAACAGCTCCCGCAGGCGCTGGCGCACCTCGCCCTGCTGCACCAGCTCTCCCACCGCCTCGTGGCGTTGGCCGATGGCTGCCGGATCGCGCAGCGGGCGCCGCAGCCAACCCCGCAGGGTGCGGCCGCCGGGAGCGGTGACGGTACGGTCGAGCACCGACAGCAGAGTGCCCTTGCGGCCCCCTTCCCGCAAGCTGCGGAAGACCTCCAGATTGGCCAGGGTGGTGGAATCGATGACCAGCGCCTCGCCGCTCTCCCGCAGCGCCAGGCTCTGGATGTGGGAGAGGTCGCTGTGCTGGGTTTCCTGAGCGTAGGCCAGGGCCGCCGCCGCGGCGCGTACCGCCGGTTCCTTCTCCTCCAGGCCGAAGCCCCGCAAGGTCGTGGTGTCTAATTGCCGCTGGAGCAGCTCCGCCGCCCGCTTGCGATCGTAGAGCCGGTCCCCCTCGAGGGCGGTGACGCAGACGATCTCCCCCTCCAGGTGGCGCCGGATCGCCTCCGGCACTCCCTCCGCCTCGTAGAGAGCTTCCCGGGGGCGCATCAGCCGCAGATCCTCGATGCACTCTTCGACGCTCTCCCATCGGCGGACGAAGAAGCTGCCGGTGGAGATGTCGAGAAAGGCGCCGGCCCCCTGCTCGCCGTTCCACACGACGCTGGCCAGGTGGTTCTCCTCCTTGCCTTCCAGCAGGCTCGGCTCGCTCACCGTGCCGGGGGTTACCACCCGGGTCACCTCCCGCTTGACCAGCCCCTTGGCCTGGGCCGGATCCTCCACCTGATCGCAGATGGCCACTCGCAGCCCGGCCTTGAGCAACTTGCCGATGTAGGAATCCACCGAGTGGTGAGGCACGCCGCACATGGGAGCCTCGTTCTCCGAGCCCTTGTTGCGAGCGGTGAGGGTGACCTCCATCACTGGCGCGGCGCGCTCGGCGTCGTCGAAGAAGAGCTCGTAGAAATCCCCCATGCGGTAGAAGAGGATGGCGTCTTCGTGCTGCGCCTTGACCTCGAGATATTGACGCAGCATGGGCGTCAGCTTGGGAGGCCGCGCTGAGGACCCGGACTTCTTCCGTGAGCTGGCCTGCTTCGAGCTCTCCTCGGCGGCCTTCTTGCCTCGGGGCACTAGAGTCTCCTTGCTTCTCCCGCGCGGCTTCTACCGCGCGATCAGTTTCGACGCTTTGGGTGCTATTTCGCCGGCACGCAACGACGCAACAGGCTAGCCTACGGCCGGTTTCCGATCAACCGTGGAGCGACTCCGTCCCCCGATCCGACGACGCCGCGCTCGGGATCTCCCCGATCCCGGTATAATCGAGCGTCCATGTCTTCCCAAACCCCAGCCCCCGCCCCCGGTGACGCCGTCCTCGCCCTGGACACCGCCTCGCCGGTGGTCAGCGTCGCGGTGGTCCAGGGGGACCGCACTCTGGCCCTGGAGGCGGTGGCCCAACGGCAGAGCTCGCGCATCCTCCTGGGGCTGGTGGACCGGGTGCTGGAACGCTCCGGGATGACGCTGGAGACTCTCGGCGGCTTGGTGGCGATCCAGGGCCCCGGCAGCTTCACCGGCCTGCGGGTGGGGCTGGCGACGGTCCTGGGGCTGCACCAGGCCACCCGCCTGCCCGCCACCGCCCTCCCGACCCTGGAGGTCCTCGCCGCCGCCGCTGGGAAGCGCCCGGACGCCGACGATTCGAAGCCCGAGGTCGAGGGCACGGTGGTGGCGGTGGTGGACGCCCGCCGGGGAGAATTCTTCAGCCAGCGCTTCGCCGTGGGAAGCGATGGCCCAGCCTGGAAGGAAGTCCGGAAGGAAGCCCGGAAGGAAGCCCGGGAGGAGAGCTCAGCCACCCCCCACCCCCTGGAAGAACCCGTTCCTCTGGAACAGCCTCGGCGGCGCACCGGGGAGGAGCTCGCTCAGCTGGAGGTGAAGGCGGTCGCGGGCTTCGGCCTCACCCCTCTTCGCCAGCTTCCCCACTGGACCGACGACATGCGCTGGATCGAGCCCACTGCCCTCGCCGCCACCGCCGGCCATCTCGCCGCTTCCGGCCAGAATCGCTGGCAGCCCCGGCTACTCACCCAGCCCCTCTACCTGGAGGCTCCGGCGGTGAGCCGCCCCCGCTCCTGAGGCCGCCCCATGAGCGCTGCTGCAGACGCCGGCCCGACTCGAGCCCGAATCCGGCTACTGACCGCCGGCCCCGAGCATTTGGACCAGCTCGTGGACCTCGAAGCAGCCTGTCTCGACGATTCCTGGAGCCGGGCTCAGCTGGCGGACGCCCTGGATCACTCTCTCACCATCCTGGCGCTGCTCCCGGACGGCACCGGCGCCGGCTTCGCCCTCTTCCGGCCGCTGGGGGAAGAGGCGGAACTACTGCGCATCGGAGTGGCGCCGGAGCATCGGCAACGCGGTCTCGGGCGGTGCCTGTTGGACGCCGGGCTCCGGCGCCTGGCTCGGGCCGGCAGCCGAATCTGCCACCTGGAGGTCGCCGCCTCCAACGGTGCGGCCATCGCCCTCTACGAGAGCAGCGGATTCACCCTCCAAGGGCGCCGCCGGGGCTACTACCGGGGCGGCTCCGACGCCCTCTTGATGAGCCGCGGGGAGCCGTCGGCAAAGCCCTCCGAGAGGTCCGCCGGGACCGCTGGCGAGGGCACCCCGGAAGCTCGCCGGGAGCTTGATCCAGCCGGGGGCCGGTGATAGCCTCAAGCATCTCTAGATGAGACTTCTACATCCCATTCCGGTCCTTAGACCGAATCTCACAAGCCAACTTTCCCGCCCGCCGCGGTGGGCTCTCTACACTCCCTTCAAAGGAGGCACTTGCCGATGCCGGATTTCGAGGATTTGAGGCAGCAGCTGTCAGAAACGGATAGCGACTACCGCCGTTTGCACAAAGAGCACCAGGAGTACGAGCGCCGCCTGGAAGAGCTCAACGCCAAGTCCCTGCTGTCTCCGGAGGACGAAGCGGAGGAAAAGCGCATCAAGCTGCACAAGCTGCGCCTCAAGGACGAGATGGAACAGATTCTGCGGGAGCACGCCCGCGCCGAGGTTTCGGCCTAGGGGCTCCTAGCCGGCTGGACCGAGCCGCGGTCGCCGAGCCCGGATCGTCGGGTTCCTGGGCCACCGGGCCCACGGCCGCCGCTCCACCTCGTCTCCTCCCCACCAAGCCCGGTTCCGCACCGGCGCAGGGTAGTTTTGCCCCGCCGCTCCGGTACCGCCCTATGATCGTTGACCGCCATCTACCGAGGATCCCCCATGCGCTTCGCCCGTGAGGCCTGGCCTTTCGTTCTTCCCTTCGTCATCCTGGCGACCCTGCTGTTGTGGCTCGGCCACAACCTCTGGGCCGTGCTCTCCATGATCCTCGCAGTGCTCTTGCTGCTCTTCTTCCGCGACCCGGTGCGCCGCTTCTCCGGCGCGGCGGAAGCGGTGCTGGCACCGGCGGACGGCCGGGTGCTCAAGATCGACACCATCACCGAGCCGGAGATGGAAGACCGCCGCTATCAGCGCATCATCACCTTCCTCTCGGTGTTCAACGTCCACACCCAGACCGTGCCGGTATCCAGCGAGGTGGTCAGCTCCCGCCTCACCGCCGGTGCCAAACGGGCGGCCTTCCGCGGCGACATCGACAGCGTCAACGAGCGCCACCTCACCGTCCTGCGCACCGCCGGCGGCGAGCTCTTCGGCGTGCGCCAGATGGTCGGCCTGGTGGCCCGGCGCATCGTCTGCTACCTGCAGCCGGGAATGAAGGTCGAGCGCGGTGCCCCCCTGGGGCTGATCAAATTCGGCTCGCGGGTGGACCTGCTGCTGCCGGAGGGCTATCGCATCCAGGTCTCCCCCGGTGACACAGTGCGCTCCGGGCTGACGGTGATGGCCTTGCCGCCGACCCAGGCCGATGCCGCAGAAGATGCCGCCAAAGGCGCCGAGGCCCCACGGTGAGCAAGCCGCAGGGGAACAGTCAGGGAGGGGACCAAGGGAAGGCCCAGGGGAAAGTTCGGCGACGGCTGCGCCAGGGCACTTATCTCCTGCCATCGGCCTTCACCATCGGCAACATGCTCCTCGGCTTCTACGCCGTGGTGCTGGGGCTCAACGGCAATTTCCAGCGCGCCGCGGTGATGATCTTCGTGGCCGCCATCATCGACACGCTGGACGGCCGCATCGCCCGCCTCTCGGGCACCGAATCGGAGTTCGGCCGGGAATACGACTCCCTCGCCGACGTGCTCACCTTCGGCATGGCGCCGGGACTCCTGGGGTTCCTGTGGGGATTGGATCAGTGGGACCGCCTGGGCTGGCTGATCCCCCTCTTCTACGTCGTCTGTACCGCTACCCGGCTGGCCCGGTTCAACGTTCAAACCACCACCGACTACGATTCCCGCTATTTCGTCGGCCTGCCGGCGCCGGCGGCGGCCTGTGCCATCAGCTCGGTCCTCTTCTTCGCCCCGGATCCCAAAGTCCTGGAGAAGACCTGGTCCCTATCCCTCGAAGGCGCCATGATGCTCGCCTTCGTCACCATCGGCATCCTCATGGTCTCCACCTTTCGCTACCACAGCTTCAAAAAGTTCGACCTGCGGCGGCGCTGGAGCTACCGCGGCCTGATCCCCCTGGCAGCCATCCTGCTGACCCTGGTGTACTATCCGCCGGCCTTCTTCCTCGCCATCGGCTTCTTCTACACCCTCTCCGGTCCCGTCGCCTGGCTCGGAGGCCGCCTCCGGCGCTCGCCGATGACGACGCCGGAAGCCAGCGGCGATGCGGAACACACCTGAAGAGAGTCTCCTTGCATTCCGAGGCGCGCCGGCGATCCTGGAGTCGTTACTACATCCCGAATCCGCCCTTCCTCCTGGAGTCTGAATCATGACCGTTCTAGCCATGCTGCACCCCACCACGCTGGTGGGGCGCGAGATTCGTGAAACCCTCGAGAATCACCGTTCGCTGTGGTCACAGCTCAACCTCTTCTCCACCAACGAGGCGGAGGTCGGCACGCTGGTGGACGTCCGCGGCGCCGCCGCCATGGTCCAGGAGCTGCGGGGAGATTCCCTGGAAGGCGCCGACGTGGTGCTCCTCTGCGGCCCCTGGGCCGCCTGCGCCCCCGCCCTGGAACAGCTCCCCCCCGCCGCCACCGCCCTGGTGCTCAGCCCCGACGCCGGGGTCGCCGCCGGCAACCCCATCGTCGCCGGCATCAATCTGGAGGACGCCCAGCGCGGCGAGCGGATGCTCAGCCCCCACCCCGCCGCCGTCGCCCTCGGGCTGATCTTGAAGCCGTTGGCGGGTCTAGGACTGAGCGCGGTGACGGCGACGGTGATCCAGCCGGCGTCCATGCGCGATCAGGAAGGCCTCGACGAGCTCTTCGAGCAGACCCGCCGGGTCCTGGCCTTCGCCGGTGAGCAGCCCCGGGAGGTCTTCGGCCGCCAGCTGGCGTTCAATCTCTTCCCCCCGGAGGATGCTGCGCCGCCGGTGGCGGAGCTGGTGACGGCCCTGGTGGACTCAGCGCCGAAGCTCTCGGTGGAAATCCTCCAGGGCGGCTTCTTCCACGGCTGCGCCCTCAGCCTGGCCCTGGGCTTCACCGAGGATCCGGGCACGGAAGCGATCCGCGACGCCCTCTCCGACGCGCCCCACTTGGAGTGGGCGGGGGACGACGAGCTGAGCCCGGTGGACGCCGCGGCCCGGGAAGACGTGCTCATCGGCCGCCTGCGCCGCGACGCCGGCGGCTACCGCCTGTGGAGCGTCTCCGACAACCTCACCCGCGGCTCCGCCCTCAACGCGGTAGAAATCCTTCGGCATCTCTTCGATCAGGGCTGAGTCGGCCGGCTTTTGGGGCGGGGGGAAGTTAAACTAGCCCGGCGATCAACGGATCGAGAATTTACCGGAGCGCCCCATGCAACATCCCACCGCACCCTCCACACCCTCCGCACCGCCCTCGGCAAAACCCTCGACCAGCCCTCGAACCGCTGCCGTCGAGGGCATCGGCGCCTTTCGGCGGGTACCCCGCACCGGGGTCATCTACGTCACCTCCGAGGCCCAGCGGCGGGGCTTTCCCGGGGCGCCGGGGGAATGGTGCAATCTCGGCCAGGGACAGCCGGAAACCGGCCCGCTGCCCGGCTCGCCGCCCCGCGCCGAGGCGGTGACCATCGATCCCGAAGATCAGGAGTACGCTCCGGTGGCGGGGCTGTGGGAGCTGCGGGAGGCGGTGGCGGAGCTCTATAACCAGACCTACCGCCGTGGCATGGGGAGCCGCTACAGCGCCGAGAATGTGTGCATCTCCGGCGGCGGCCGCGCCAGCCTCACCCGCGCCGCGGCCTCCTTGGGTCATATCAACCTGGGGCACTTCCTCCCCGACTACACCGCCTACGAGGAGCTGCTGGATATTTTCCGCCTCTTCTCCCCCATCCCCATCCTCCTCGACGACAGCAAGGGCTACGCCTTCTCCGCCGAGGAGCTGCGCCGGGAGGTGATGGGCCGGGGTCTGATGGCGGTGCTGCTGTCCAATCCCTGCAACCCCACCGGTAAGGCGGTGGCGGGGGATGAGATGGCCTCGTGGGTGGAGGTGGCCCGCTCCCTGGACTGCTCGCTGCTCCTCGACGAGTTCTACTCCCGCTATATCTGGACCGGCGAGAGCCCGACCTTGAGCGCCGCCAGCCACGTCGAGGACGTGGACCGGGACCCGGTGGTGATCTTCGACGGCTTGACCAAGAACTGGCGCTACCCGGGCTGGCGGGTGACCTGGAGCGTCGGGCCCAAAAGCGTCATCGAGGCCATGGCCAGCGCCGGATCGTTCCTCGACGGCGGTGGCTCCAAGCCCCTGCAGCGGGCCGCCGTGGAGTTGCTGGAGCCCAGCCGGGTGCAGCAGGAGACCGAGGCCATTCAAACCGCCTTCTGGCCCAAGCGGGAGCTGATGCTGCAGAGGGTGCGGGAAATGGGTCTGGGGGTCGACCGCACGCCCGACGGCACCTTCTACACCTGGGTCAACCTGCGCCGGCTCCCCCCTAGCCTGGCCGACGGTATGTCCTTCTTCCGCGCCGCGCTGGACCATCGAGTGATCTGCGTCCCGGGGGTCTTCTTCGACGTCAACCCGGGACAGCGCCGTGCCCGCCACCGCTCCCGCTTCCACCAGCACGTGCGCCTCTCCTTCGGCCCCGAAATGGAAGTGGTGTCGGAAGGCCTGGACCGCCTGGCCAAGATGATTCGCGAGGCCGGCGGTTGAAGACCTTGCGCCGGCGGAGCGCTACCGCGCCGCTGCTGGCGCCTCGCTGGCTGGCAGGCCTCTTCCTCTTCGCCGTCAGCGCCTGGGCGCTCATCCCCCAAGTCGGCTGCCTCGCTCCCGACCACGGTACCGGCGAGGAGGCGGTGCTCCAAGCCTTCCATCGGCAGGCCGAGGAGGTGCCCGTCGAGGTGGAGGGAGAGATCATCCGGCTGCTCTCCGACGATCTGCAAGGCTCCCGCCACCAACGCTTCATCCTGCAGCTGGACGGCGGTCACACCCTGCTGATCAGCCACAACATCGACCTCGCCCCGAAGGTACCCGCCGAGCTCGGCGACCGGGTGGTAGTGCACGGTGACTACGTCTGGAACGAGCGCGGCGGCGTGGTCCATTGGACCCACCACGACCCCCGGGGCCGCCGCGCTGGCGGCTGGATCCGCCACCGCGGTCAGCTCTACCGCTGATTCGTCGGCTGAAAAACTTGGGAGAATCGGGATAGAGGCGGCCGGGATTCGCCCCGGCCGTCCCCTCCCACACCACCGGACATGCGGGTCCGCATCCGGCGGTTCGAAGAGTTGAGGTTACGCGGCAAGCCGGGGTACTCCCAGC
>JAXHTF010000238.1 GCA_034211275.1 Acidobacteriota bacterium | reverse complement strand
TTGTTCTCCTCATCGTCCACGGCGTAGCGCTGGGTGCGCACCTGGGCTAGCTCTTCGAGGAAGGCCTCCGGGGTGGTCAACGTCGTGGGGGTCTTGGCCTCCATGCCGTGGGTGGCGAGGATGGCGCGCACTTCGTCTTCCCCCAGGGGGGCGGTGAGGATCTTGCCCACGGCGGTGGAGTGCACCGCCAGATCCTTGCCCACCCAGGTGTTGATGCGCAGGAACCCGGGAATCTCCGCTCGGTGGATGTAAATAGCGCGGCCATGGTCGAGCACCGCCAAGTGCGCCGTCAGCCGGGTCCGCTCGACCAATTTCTCCATCACCCCCTTGGCAGCCTCCCGCAGGTCGACGAACTCGGCGGCGTCCTTGGCCAGGCCTACCACCTTGATGCCGATGGTGTAGCGGCCGCTGGATTCGTCGCGGCGCAGATAGCGGCGCTGTTCGAGGGTGCGCAGCAGATAGCTGGCAGTGCTCTTGGGGATGTCCAGCCGGTTGCTGATCTCGGAGTTGGTCAGCCCCCGGCCGTTCTCCACGACCAGCTCGAGGATGTTGAGGGCGCGGTCGACGGCGGTGGAGGAGGGTTCGGGCTTGGGCACGGGCTTCTTCTTTCGGTTGCGATTTCTAGAGCGAATGCGATGTCTAAGGGGAGACGGCTCGTTCGCTATTTTGAACATGGTGAGCGGCTGATGCAAGGCGCAACCGTGTGACAAAGCCCGATAAACCCCGTTTTCTCCTCCGGAAACCTATGCCGCAGCTTGGCGTGATTCGTTATAATGAACATATGAGTTCTTCGAGCGGAGCCAGCAGGCCTTGTTTTTGGGGCTTTTGGTTGATTTGTTCGAAATGATGAACATTGATTCTGTAGAATGGTTGACGTAGGTGCCGTGGTGCGGCATCATGCTAAGAAGTCGAACGATGGTTCGATATATTGAACATCGGGCTTTGAATTGAGCCCAAGAGCCTTTGGGAGGTCGGAATCATGCAGGATCGTAGGAACAACGACCGCTGGAACGGGATCGAGCGTCCGTACACCGAAGCCGACGTAGACCGGCTGCGCGGATCCGTCAAGATCGAGCACAGCCTGGCGCGTCTGGGTTCCGAGCGACTGTGGCGACTCCTGCATTCCGAGGATTTTGTCCAGGCACTGGGCGCCGTCACCGGCAACCAGGCGGTCCAGCAGATCAACGCCGGCTTGCAGGCGGTCTACGTCAGCGGCTGGCAGGTCGCCGGCGACGCCAACAACGCCGGCCAGATGTACCCCGACCAGAGTCTCTATCCGGCGGATAGCGTGCCGGCCCTGGTGCAGCGCATCAACAACGCCCTGCTGCGCACCGACCAGATCGAGCACGCCGCCGGCAACCGGGAGCGCCATTGGCTGGCGCCGCTGGTGGCGGACGCCGAGGCGGGCTTCGGTGGCAACCTCAATGCCTTCGAGCTGATGAAGGCGATGATCGCCGCCGGTGCCGCCGGGGTGCACTTCGAGGACCAGCTGTCCAGCGCCAAGAAATGCGGTCACCTGGGCGGCAAGGTACTGGTGCCGGTACAGGAATTCGTTCAGAAGCTGGTGGCGGCCCGCCTCGCCGCCGACGTTTGTGACGTGCCCTCGGTGCTCATCGCCCGCACCGATGCCGACAGCGCCCGTTTGCTCACCAGCGACGTCGACGAGCGCGACCACCGCTTCCTCACCGGCGACCGCACGGTGGAAGGCTTCTTCGGCATCACCGGCGGCATCGAGATGGCCATCGCCCGCGGCCGCGCTTACGCCCCCTACGCCGACCTGCTGTGGTGCGAGACCTCGCATCCGGACCTGGAGGAGGCGAAGCAGTTCGCCGAGGGTGTGCGCGAGCTCTACCCGGACAAGATGCTGGCCTACAACTGCTCGCCGTCGTTCAATTGGAAGAGCAACCTCGACTCGGCCACCATCGCCCGCTTCCAGCGCGAGCTCGGGGCCATGGGGTACAAATTCCAATTCGTCACCCTGGCGGGCTTTCACGCCCTCAACTACAGCATGTTCGAGCTCGCCCAGGGCTATAAGGCCGAGGGCATGGCGGCCTACTCGAAGCTCCAGGAAGCGGAGTTTGCCTCCGAGGTCGAGGGCTATCGGGCCACCAAGCACCAGGCCTTCGTCGGCACCGGCTACTTCGATGCCGTCGCGACGGTGATCAGCGGCGGCACCGCCTCCACCACCGCGCTGGAAGGCTCCACCGAGACGGAGCAGTTCTCCGGACCGCGGGCGGTGGCCGCGGGCTAAGACGTCCGCTCCGCCGATTCTTCGGACCCCGGGCCGTTCTGGGCTCGGGGTCCGGTTTCGCTTCCGCGCCGCCCCCGCGCTTAGATCGTTCATCTCAACCTCCTGGAGCCCGACGCCATGACTCAGACCGCATCCCTTCCGTCCCAGCAGAGCCCCGCCGCCGACTCCGAGCAACCCAACTCCGAGCTACCCACCTCCGAGCTACAAGTGGTGGCACCTTCCTCCCGTGCCGCGGAGGTCGTCCTCACTCCGGAGGCCCTGGCCTTCGTCGCCGACCTCGAGAACCGCTTCGGCCCGCGCCGTCGCGAGTTGCTGGAGCGCCGCAAAGCCCGCGCCGAGGCTATTGCCGAGGGGGAAGTCCCGGGCTTTCTGGAGGAGACCCGGGCGGTCCGGGAGGGGGATTGGCGGGTCGCGTCGGCGCCGGACGATCTTCAGGATCGGCGGGTGGAGATCACCGGCCCGGTGGACCGCAAGATGATGATCAACGCCCTCAACTCCGGGGCGAAATGCTTCATGGCGGATCTGGAAGATTCCATGTCTCCCACCTGGGAGAACGTGGTGGAGGGGCAGGTCAACCTGATGGACGCGGTGCGCCGCACCCTCTCCTTCGAGAATGCCCAGGGTAAGCAGTATCGGCTGGGCGAAGAGCTGGCGACGCTGATGGTGCGGCCTCGGGGCTGGCATCTGGAAGAAAAGCACGTCACCCTGGGTGGCGTCCCGGTCTCGGCCAGTCTCCTCGACTTCGGGCTGTACTTCTTCCACAACGCAGCGGAGCTTCTCGAGCGCGGCAGCGGTCCCTATTTCTACCTGCCGAAGCTCGAGAGCCATCTCGAAGCGCGGCTGTGGAACGACGTCTTCATCCACGCCCAGGAGGCACTCGGCATCCCCCGCGGCACCATCCGCGCCACGGTGCTGGTGGAGACGCTGCTGGCGGCCTTCGAGATGGACGAGATCCTCTACGAGCTCCGGGAGCACGCCGCCGGTCTCAACGCCGGCCGCTGGGACTATATCTTCAGCGCCATCCGCAATTTCAAGCATCGGGACTTCTATCTGCCGGACCGCGCCCAGGTCACCATGACGGTGCCCTTCATGCACGCCTATGCCGAGCTGCTGGTCCAGACCTGTCACCGCCGCGGCGCCCACGCCATCGGCGGCATGGCGGCGTTCATTCCCAGCCGCCGGGACGAAGAGGTCAACCGCGTGGCCCTGGCCAAGGTCCGGGAGGACAAGGAGCGGGAGGCCGCGGAGGGTAGCGACGGCACCTGGGTGGCCCACCCGGATCTGGTGCCGGTAGTGCTGGAGATCTTCGACCGCGTGCTGGGGGATGCGCCGCACCAGAAGGACAAGCTGCGCGAAGACGTGAAGGTCACCGCCGAGGCCCTCGCCGACTTCACCGTCCCTGGTGCCACGGTCACCGAAGACGGCGTGCGCACCAACGTCAATGTCGCCCTCCAATACATGGACGCCTGGCTCCAGGGCGTCGGCGCCGCCGCCATCCACAATCTGATGGAGGACGCCGCCACCGCCGAGATCTCCCGCGCCCAACTCTGGCAGTGGGTGCACCGCGGCGCCACGTTGGAGGACGGCCGGACGGTGGACAAGGACCTCTACCTCCTCGTCCGCGACCAGGAGCTCGCCCGCCTCGGCGGCTCCGCCAGCGGCGAGCTCGGCACCGCCGCCGCCCTCCTCGACCGCCTCGTCCTCGCCGACGACCTGGCGGACTTCTTCACGCTGGAGGCGTATAAGTACCTCGATTGAGGTCGCGGCGCCGGGCATCTCCGGAACCGGAGCGCGCTACAATACCGGTAGTCGTTCCCACAGCCTTCCATCCACCGTTCCGGAGGTCTCTCTATGCCCGGTCTTTTCTCGTCTACTGGAGCTTCGTCTCCTTGGGGCTCGCTCTCCGTGCGCGGACTCCTGCTTCTCCTCGTGTTGCTGTCTCTTCCCACGGCCGCTGAGGAAGCCGACGAGTCGCTGCTGGTGATCCGGGCGGACCGTATGCTCGACGTGGTCTCCGGGGAGATGGTGGAGGATGCGGTGGTGGTGGTGCGGGGGGAGAGGATCGAGTCGCTGGGGGTGAAGGGGGTGCCGGAGGGGACGCGGATCGTCGATCTCGGGGACCACACCCTGCTGCCGGGGCTGATGGATCTGCACACCCACCTCACGGGAGATCTGGAAGGAGATTGGGTCCACCGAGCGGTGAAGGAGACGGCGGCGGAGGCGGCGTTGCGGGGCGCGCGGAACGCCCGGCGAACCCTCGAGGCGGGATTCACCACCGTCCGCAACCTGGGCTCCGGAGGCTTCTCCGGCGTGGCGCTGGCACGGGCGGTGGAGAAGGGGCTCATCGTGGGGCCGCGCATCGTCCCCGCTGCCCATTCCTTGGGCATTACCGGCGGCCATTGCGACACCACCGGCTACGCTCCGGGCGTTGCCGAGCGGGGGCCGGAGCACGGCGTTGCGGACGGGCCGGACGAGTTGCTCAAAGCGGCTCGCTACCAGATCAAGCACGGCGCCCAGGTGATCAAGATCTGCGCCACCGCCGGGGTGCTCTCCTTCGAAGGCCCAGTGGGAGCGCAGCAATTCTCCGAAGAAGAGCTGACGGCGGTGGTGGAAGAAGCCCGGCGCCACGGATTGAAGGTCGCTGCCCACGCCCACGGTGCCGAAGGCATCCTGGCGGCGGTGCGCGCCGGGGTCGCCTCCATCGAGCACGGCTCGATGCTCACCGACGAGATTCTCCAGGAAATGAAGCAGCGGGGAACTTACCTGGTGCCCACCACCTATCTGGCCGACGCCATCGACCTGGACATCCTGCCGCCGCCGGTGCGGACCAAGGCGGAGTGGATCCTGCCCCGCGCCAAGGACAGCCTGCGCCGGGCCATCGAGGCCGGGGTGAAGATCGCCTACGGCACCGACGCCGGGGTCTACCAGCACGGTCTCAACGCCCGCGAGCTGGCTTCCCTGGTGGATCGGGGCATGAGCCCGCTGGAAGCGCTGCGCACCGCCACCGTCCATGCCGCGGACTTGCTGGGAGTGGAGGATCGGGGAGTGATCGAAGCCGGCCGGCTGGCGGATCTCATCGCCGTGCCCGGCAACCCGTTGGAGGACATCACCGTGGCCCAGGACGTGCGCTTTGTTCTGCGCGGCGGAGAGGTCATCGTCGCGCCGTAGGTCGTGGAGCACCAAGCTCTGCGCAGCCCAGCCCCGTGGAATCCCTACCACCTCGTTCTGTCCGTCTCGCTCAGGAGGTCCTCTCGTGAACAAGCTCGCTCTGTGCCTCGTCCTCGTCTTTCTATGGCCTTTCGCCTCGTTCGCGTCGAATCCCGACTACGGAACCCCGGACGAACGATTGCTCACCTTCTTGGAGTGGGATTGGGACGAGCGATTGGGTCGCGATCCGCTCTTGGCGACCGCGGTCGGCTCCGACCTCTTCGCCGACCGTCTGCCAAAAGTCTCCTTGGAGGCTCTGGATCTGGAGAAGCGCTCCAAGCAGGTCATGCTCCTGCGCCTCGACAAGCTGAGCCGGAAGCAGCTGTCGGCGGAGCGGCAGGTCGACTACGACATTTTCCGGGGGAAGCTGGAGGAAGAAGTTGCTGACCTGGAGATGGGCACCTACCGCATCCCCATCTCCGACCGTTGGGGCTTCCACCTCTATTTCCTCCAACTGCCGGACCTGATGGACCCGCGCAGCCTGGAGGATTACGAGAACTACCTCTCCCGCCTGCGGGGCTTCCGCGACTACGCCGCCGGCCACATCGAGCTCATGCGCGAAGGGCTGAGGACCGGCTGGGTGTCGCCGCGGCTGGTGATGGAGGGAGCGGTCAAGACGGTGGAGCCGCAGGTGGTGGAGACGCCGGAGGAGAGCCTGCTGTGGGCGCCCTTCGAAGAATTGCCGGAAAGCTTCAGCGCCGAGGAGCGCCAGCGCCTGCTGCAGGAGGCCCGGGAAGCCATCACCACCTCGGTGATCCCCGGCTATCGGGACTTCCGGGATTTCCTCCGGGATGAGTACGTGCCCAAAGCCCGGGAGAGCATCGGTGCTTCCGAGCTCCCCGACGGCGAGGCCTACTACGCCCAGCAGGTGCGCAAGTACACGACTCTCGACATCACTCCCCGGGAGGTCCACGAGATCGGCCTGTCGGAGGTGCAGCGGATCCGCGCCGAGATGGAAACGGTGATGCAGGAGACCGGCTTCGAGGGGGATCTGGCGGCGTTCATCGACTTTCTGCGCACCGATCCCCAGTTCTACCCCAAGAGCGGGGAGGAGCTGATGCAGCGGGCGGCGCTCATCACCAAGCGCATGGACGGCCAGCTGCCCAAGCTCTTCGGCAAGCTGCCCCGCACTCCCTACGGCCTGAAAGAGGTGCCGGACTATCTGGCTCCCAACACCTATCCGGCGTATTACGAGCAGCCCGCCGGCGACGGCAGCCGGGCCGGCTTCTACTACGTCAACACCTACAACTTACCGAGCCGGCCGCTCTACGAGCTGGAGGCCCTGAGCCTCCACGAGGCGGTGCCCGGTCATCACCTCCAGCTGGCGCTCCAGCAGGAGCTCGACCTGGTCCCCCTGCGCCGCTTCTTCAGCGCCGCCTCCTTCGTCGAGGGCTGGGCGCTGTACTCGGAGAGTCTGGGGCTGGAGGTCGGTTTCTACACCGATCCCTACAGTGACTTCGGCCGCCTGACCTACGAAATGTGGCGCGCCTGCCGGCTGGTGGTGGATACGGGCATCCACGCCTTCGGCTGGAGCCGCCAGCAGGCCATCGACTTCATGGCGGAGAATTCCGCCCTCTCACTCCACAACATCACCACCGAGGTGGACCGCTATATCGGCTGGCCGGGGCAGGCGCTGGGGTACAAGCTCGGCGAGCTGAAGATCCGGGAGTTGCGCAGCCGGGCGGAGGAGGCGCTGGGAGAGCGTTTCGACGTGCGCGCGTTCCACGATCTGGTGCTGGGGAGCGGGGCGGTGCCGCTGCGGGTTCTGGAGGACGCGGTGGACCGTTGGATCGGAGGATTCGGCAGTGTTGTAGACAACAAGGTACAATAGGAAGGTTTACCAGCCAAAAACCGGCGCGGCGCGCTGCGAGGTGGGGAGCCCGGCCCTGGGGCCCCCGGGCCAGAGGGTGCAGGGTGTCGTAGCCCCATGGAGGAAGCATGCCGGAGAATGAGCCTACGGAGTACACGGTCATCGCACAGATGTTGCTCGCTGTCGGGAGGGGACTCTGCACCAACGAGATCAGGCTTCTGCCGCAGGCCGCCAAGGCTTTGCGGGAGAAAGCGGAGAGGGTGCTGTCTCCTGAGATGCTCAAGGAATGGGAATCCCTCGAGGATGCGGTGCTGAGGAAATGCGAGCGGGTGGGAGAGGTGATCTTCGCCCAGGCCATCGTGGAAAAGCGTTACGACGTCAACGCCGAGCAGGCCTTGGAGGCCTGTCAGATCGTCATCGACGATGGTCGCTCGCGTTTTTGCGAGGAAGGGAGTTGATCACCGAGGCAGCGGATGACGAAGCCCAGACCCTGACCTGAGGATCAGAGCTTTCGAGCCTTCCGTCTCGCTGGCGTCTGACTTTCACCACGGGCTGCTAGGGTACCGAGGAGGATCACCGCCCAAAACCGGACCGCATCATGAACGCTTCGCTCCCCATCCGTTTGTTGGTTGGGGTGGCAGCGACCAAGGTCGTCCTCGCCCTGGTGCTGTCGCCCTGGACGCTGTGGTTGCCCACCAACGCTCAGGATGGTCATGCCTATCCGCCTAGCCTGCACCTGGCGCTGACTCTGGTCTTCGCCCTCGGAGCGGCGCTGCTGGTGGTGGGAGGAGCGCGGGACGAACGGGCGGTGGTTCTTGGAGCGTTCTTTCTCACCGTCTCGGCGGTTTACGGCGAGCGCCTTTTGGAGCGGTTCCTGGGTTCTCCCGGCTGGATGCCGGTGCCGTTGCTACAGCTGATCCTGTGGATCCCCGTCACCGTCTTCGCGCCGTTCTTGCTCTGGCGCTTCATCGCGCTCTTCCCGCGGGCGCGCACCCGCTTCCCCATCGACCGAGTGGTGCGGGCGGGTACCTTCCTCGCCGGCGCGGTGGGGCTGGTGATCCTGGCGCTGCGCCTGCCGCTGCTCTTCGAACAATGGCTGGCGGCCTACCAGGCTCCCCGCCTCAGCCATCTGCTGGCGCCGCGGACGGTGGGCTCCCACTACGGGACGGTGGCGGTGTTGCTGGTGGGGCTGGCCATTCCCTGCGCGCTGCTGCGGGCCGGCGTCGGAGACATGCGGGAGAACCGCCGAGTGCGCGTCTTCCTCAGCGCTCTCGCGGTGGGCCTGGGGCCCTTCGTGCTGGTGATTCTGCTAGAGGAGCTCTTCCCCGCCCTCACCCCCTGGATCGACACGCCGACGGGAACCCGCACCATGGGGTTCATCGTCTTCACGCCGCTGCTCTCCATCCCCTTCACCACCGGCTATGCGGTGCTGGTGCATCGGGTGTTGGCGGTGCGCTTCATCGCCCGCAAGGCGCTGCAATACAGCCTTGCCCGCTACTCGGCGCTGCTCCTGGCGGTGGTGCCCCTGCTCGGTCTGGCGGCCTACCTCTACCTCCAGCGCTCCCACACCCTGGTGGAGATCTTCTCCGGCCCCAGCGCCCTGCTGCTCTTCGCCGCCACCGGCTTCGGCCTCTTCACCTTCGCCCGCCGCCGGAACCTGCTGGAGGCGGTGGACCGGCGGTATTTCCGCGAGCAATATGACGCCCGCCGCATCCTCACCCCGCTGGTGGAGCGCATTCGCAGTACCCGCGACCACCGTGAGCTGGCGGATTTGGTGACCCATGGCATCGACCGTGCGCTGCACCTGGAGTCGGTGGCGTTGTTGGTGGAGGAGCCGGATCGGGGAGAGTTGGTGGACCCTTCCGGCCGGGTGGAGCCTTTGGGTACCGCGTGCCCGCTGCTCTCGCTGGTGTCCTCCAGCCGTCAGGCCTTGGACGTCGACCCGGAGACCGCCCGCAAGACCCTGGACGGTCTGGGCGCCGAGGACCTGGCCTGGCTGCTGGACGGCGATTTTCGCTCGCTGATGCCGGTCTATTCCTCCGACGGTAGCCTGCTGGGGATCATCGCCCTGGGCGAGAAGAAGAGCGGCCTGCCGTTCCTGGGAGAGGATCGCCAGCTGCTCTCCGCCATCGCCAACGCCGCCGCGCTGGCGATGGACATCCAGCGTTTGACCTCGTCCCGCAGCGCGGCCGCCCAAGACGAGAACCGCTTGCCCAGCACCGCTGCGGCCCAGGAGTGCTTCGGCTGCGGCCGGCTCTACCTGGTGCACCACCGCCGCTGCCCGGGCTGCGACCGGGACCTGGAGGCGGCCCTGGTGCCCTACGTGCTCCCCGGCCGCTTCCGCTTCGAGAAGCGCATCGGCGCCGGCGGCA
>JAXHTF010000237.1 GCA_034211275.1 Acidobacteriota bacterium | reverse complement strand
CGGCACCCTCCTGGGGAACGTTGGAGACCGGCAGCACCAAGACCACCACCACCGTGCGCGTCTCTCCGGCGATGGCCGTTGGCTCCGGCTGAGCAGCGCCGGCACCGCGGGTACGGACCTCCTCCGGCACCAGCATGGCGATGGGCAGGTTGATCTCGGGATCCGGGATCCGCTGCTCCCGCCAGCCCCAGAAGAGCGCCAGGCAGGTGGTGAGCAAGAAGGTCGCCGCCAGCGCCAGGGACCAGCGCAGAGCACGGCGGGTGGGACCGCCGCCGACTCCCAGGACCGGGCCGCCGGAAAGCTCGGAGAAATTGTCCGTGGCGGTGTGCTGACCCAAGCCCCAGGCGTCCGGCCGCTGGCGCTCCCGGACGACCGCGGAGGGCGGGGTGTGGAGGGAACGCTGCAGCTGCCGCCACTGCGCCTCCTTCTCCTCCTCGCTGAGCTGGAACGGCTCTTCCGCACCGCCCGGGGGGTCGAGGCGGGCCAGCAACCCATCGGTGCAGGCAGCACACACCGCCAGATGCTCGCGCACGGCGTCCGCCTCCTCTTCGCTCAGGCGATCCGCCGCATAGGCGTCGAGATGGCTGGAAGAAGGATGTTGCGGCCGAGGCTCTCCGGCACCGTCGTGGGCTGAGCCCTCGCCGGCGACGGTCTCTCCCAGCTCCTGTTCTTCCAGCTTCTCGTCCGCCAAGCGGCTGAGATAGCTCTGCAGGTGGGGCTTCTGCTCGTTCACGGCTGCCTCGTCACAGCTCGAAGTTGCTGAAATAGGGCTCCAGGAGCGCGGTGAGCCGGTTCTTGGCCTGAAAGAGGTACGTCTTCACCGTTTGGCCCGAAATACGCATCACCGCCGCGATCTCCCGGTACTTTAAGCCTTGGGACAAGCGTAGCATCACACATTGCCGCATTTTCGGCGGCAGCTCGGCCAGGGCTGCGCGCAGCTCCTCCATGCGTTCCTTGCGCAGCATCAGCTCCAGTGGCTCCGGCTCGTCTTCAGCGGATCGAGCCCGCGAGGAGAGAACCGCCGGAGCGGAGTCTTCCGCGTGCTCTACGGGGACATGAACGCCGTCCCGCTTGCCCGCCCCCCGGCGGCGTAGGAAGTCGATCCAGACCCGCCGGGCGATGGTGAACAACCAGGTCTTGGCGGAGGAGTCCCCGCGGAAGCTCTCCATCCCACGATACGCGAGCAAAAAAGTTTCCTGGGCTAAATCGAGTGCATCGTCGAAAGACAGCCCTTTCCGACCAAAAAAATTGCAGACGGGTTGAAAATGCAGGTCAAAGAGCTTCCGAAAGAGCTCCTCGCGGTGCCCCTCGGGGCTCCATTCCTCCTCTGAAGGCCCACTCAAGTCAAACTCCTCGCTGGTCACTAGCCCAAGCAAATCGCATGAAGACGACTACAAAATACGTAACGCGGAAACAAATACCTCAAGCACAACAATCGAATAACTACAACCTAAGATAATTGTTATTCTAAACTACTACTAGACCCCAGCCAATACTTGCATCTTCGCCGAGACGGCGGGAATGGAGAGGAGATGCGGGGCCGTCGGCTCATGTTGAGCTGGCCCGCGTCGAGACAGCTCCTAGCGAGGAAAGCCTTGCCGAGCCAGGAAGTGGGACATCAGCTCCCACAGGAGCGCCTTGCGATCCAACAGGCGGTGATCGCCGTCGGAGAAGAGGTGGAGCTCCACCGGAGTCCGATCGCAAGCGGCGGCGAAGGCCGCCACTCGCTCCCACCCCACCTGGTCGTCCCGCTGTCCCTGGAGGAGCAGGGAGGGAGTGGCCAGACGCCGGCTCAGCTCCGCCGGGGTGTAGCGTTCGAAATCCGCCAGAAAATCCCAGCCCAAATCCGTTTCCACCACCGGCGTGGCGACCCGCACCCGGCCCGCCTCGCGCCAGGCGGCCAGGCCCTCCTCCCCCGCCCAGCTGCGGGTTCGCTCTTCCAGGTCGAGGGCGGGAGCGATGTACAGGCCGGCGGCGACCCGATCGGGGTGCAGGGCGCTCAGCCACAAGCCGGTGAGGGCGCCGAAGGACGAACCCAGGACCACCGGTGGCGGATAGCCGCGCTCCTCCAGCTGCTGCAGAGCCAGGTCAGCATCCTCGACGTTGCGGGTCAGAGTCAGCCCCTCGAGATCGTCGTCGGAGGCACCGTGGCCGCGGAAATCCAGCGAACAGAAGGACATGCCCGCCTCCAGCGCCCGCCGGCGAAAGAATTCCGCCTTCTCCGCCTCCTGGCTCGATCCGAAGCCGTGAAGGTAGAGCACCGCCCGGCCCTTGGAGCCCTCGCCGGCGGATTCGTCCAGACGCACCGCCAGATGGTGCTCGGTGTCGGGAATGGGGATCTTCAGCATGAGAGTAGGGGAGTCTAGCTGCGGCTATTCGGCCGCCGCGGCAGCGTCGTCGGAGAGCTCCGCGTCGGTGGTCGGCGGGACGAGGGTCGCTTCCAGGATCTGCGCCAGCCGATACCCCGCCAAGGCCAGGCGCTCCGAGATCGTCCGGTGAGCCCGCAGCACATACTCCCGGGTCACCGGCGCGCCCTCGGCAACGCCGTCGTAGACCACCGAACGCGCAAGCTCGAAGCCCTCCCGCGCCCACTCTTCGGCGGCCCCCCGCTGCCACGGCGGCAGCACCGGGCGTGGATGCTCGGTCATGATCCGCTCCGCCAGGGCGGCGATCTGTGGCTGCCAGTCGTCTTCCACGGCGATGCGGGGAAAGAGCCCCACGGTGGCGTCCCACAGCCAGTGGAGTTGATCCGGCGCCCCCTCCTCCACCGGCTGGATGAAGAAGAGATTGCCGCCCCGATCCCCCTTTGGCAGGGCCGTGGTGAACCGGCCGACGCAGTGCAGCGGCTGATGCACGTCGCCCACCACGTGGAGCAGAATGCGCAACATGAAGGCGCGCTCGAAATCGGTGGCCTCGGGGTTGGCGAGGGTCTCAGCGGCCTGGTCGATGGCCCACACCACATTGGTTTCCAGGGCCGCCGGCACATCCGCCAAGCCGCCGGCGTTGATCGGCAGGTTGATGTAATGCCAGGTATCCATGGCGCGCAGCCCAGAACCCCGCACCTCGTCCATCCACACCGACGCGGGAACGAAGTGGGGCGTCCGAGGATCCACCGCCGCTAGCACGGCGATGAGCCGGTTCGCCTCCTCCCGCGCCTGCGGGCTCAGGGAGTCGTAGGCGATCTGGGCCGTAAGCATATGACCGGTGGTACCCCAGGCCCGAGCTGGCGAAGCGGCCGGCGGCGCAACCAGCAGCGCCGCCAGCATCAGCAGGAAGAACGCCGGAGAGAGCCTCTGAGCCCCGCGGCTCATCGATTCGGCATCCCGCAGCATCATGCCTCCTGCACCTGCACGCCACGCCAGAAGGCCACCCGGTCGCGGATTTCCTCCGCCGCCTCTTTCGGCTGCGGGTAGAACCACGCCGCGTCGACGTTGGTCTCTCCGCCCACCTCCAGGCTGTAGTAGTGGGCCGTGCCCTTCCACGGGCAGAACGAGGTCGTGCCGCTGTCGCGAAAGTAGCGCGCCTCGATGGAGTCCGGCGGGAAGTAGTGATTGCCCTCCACCACCACCGTGTTGTCGCTCTGCGCCACCACCTCACCGTTCCACGTCGCCTTCACCATGCCTTCGACCTCTCTTGGATTCTTCCGAAGCAGCCCTTCAGATCTGGGGCTCTCGTCTACCGTTCGCCCGGGGATCGCGGAAGTGCACCACCTGTCCGAGCAGCCGGCCACCGATCCACGCGCTGTCCCAGGTCACCTTGAGGGGCAGCCGGGCAGCCCCTCGGCGCCGGATCAGCTCCCCGCGCAGGAACGCCGGGGTTTTCTCCGGCGGCTCTTCCATCGCTCGCTCCACCGTCTCCGGCTCCACCACCCTCGGCGCCAGCCCCGCCGCCTCCATCCGGGCCAGATAGCCCTCGCCGAGCTCGTGGTAGCGCAGGTCCAGTGTCTTGAGCACCGCCTCCTTCCCCGCGCTCCCGGTACCCGAGGTCTCGGTCCCCGGGCCCTCGGTGTTCGTACCGCAGGATTCGAGCAGGTAGCGCTTGGTCACCCAGTCGAGCTTGCCCAGCAGGGTATCCCAACGACGCTCCTCCAGCGCCTCCAACACTTGCCGCCAAAGCTTCACCACCTGGCGAGCCTCCATCGACACCGCCGGTGCCCGCGCCAGCCAATCTTCCGCCCGCTCGAGATAGAAGCGCTGGAGCTCCAGAGCGGTGCGCTCCGTCCCGTCCTTCAGCTCTACAGCCTGCTTCAGCGTCGGATCCGCCGCCAGAGCGTGGAAAGCCGCCAGCGGCCGGCGCAGCCTCGGTGCCTTCGTCTTCAGCTCATCCGCCTCCGCCAGATCCAAGACCAAGGCCGTGGTGGCGATTTTCAAATATTCAGCCCATTGAGCGGCATTGGAGTCTCCGAACCCCAGCTGCAGCCGCTGGCGCCGGCGGAAGAGACCGAGGAGCTCCGAGAAGCGGAACGTCATGGGGCTCAGAGCCTGCTTGAGTAAGTTGCCGGTGTCGAGCACCGGCCGGCCTTTGGGGGAGATGGAGCGCCGCAACAGCCGGCGCAGGGCTGGTGCTTTCTCCGCCAGAGCGAAGCGGCCGCCGGCTTCCACCGTCCCGGCGCCGGCGATCACCGCCCGGGAAGCGAGAAACGGCCACAGCGGTGCCCGCAGATGGCGAAAGGCGGTGAGCTCCAGAAGCACGGCGAAGGGCGTCGCCACCGGCCCCATGAAGACATGGGACAGCACCAGCTGGAACCAGCCCAGGCGCCGGCCGAGGGTGTCTTCGTCCGCCTGCAGAAGCGCCGCCACCCGCCGCATGGCGGACCACCGAGGGAAGAGAACCGCCACGCTCCAACCCCACACCGCCACCACCAGCACCAGCAGGATGAGCACCAGATTCATCACCCACGAAAGCAGTGCCATGAGCAGAAACCAGGGCACCAGCAGCGCCAGCCCGGCGCGATAGAGCATCAACCAGGGCCCGCGGGCGATCTCCACCTCGTAATTCTCCTGGGCTCCGTAGACGTTGCCGGCGGCGTCCCGGCAATTCTTCACCAGGCCCAGATCTCCCCAACCCAGCTCTCCCAGGCTCCCTCCTTCCAGACGGAGCTCTGCCACCGATGGCCGCCCTCTCCTTCGGGCAAACGCCAGCCGGCGACGGGCTCGCGGCAGCGCCGCCTTCAACAGCTCCTCCTGAGCCTTCTGGTAGGTCAGCAATTGGGCGGGAGAACGACATTCCGGCGTCGCGCCTTCGAGCAGCCCCCCGGCGGGACAATGGGGTAGATGCTCGTAGTAAAACGCCCCGCCGTTTTGTACGAAGATCTGCTCTTTGGAGGGAACGCCGTCGCCGGGGCGGGCGTGGACCAGCTCGGACACGGCGCCGGCCAGGGCACGATAGATCCGGTCGTTGCCGGGATGACCGCTCTTGCCGGGACCTTGAGAACGAGGAGAGGTGAAGCGCAGGGCGTACTCGGTTTCCAGCCCCATGAGGCGGTCGAGCACCGGGCCCGGAGTGGTCATGATGGGGATGTCATGAGCTCAGGTGAGGCGGAATCGGCAGGAAAGAAGGTGGGAGCCGCCGCCTCGGAACCGAATTACTCGCCGCCTTCCGGGACTTCCGTATCCCGTGGGTAAGATCCGGCGCGGGCGGTGGCGTCCTGGCGAATCTCCTGCACCAGGTCCTCCAACACGTCCGGATCCGGAGAGGCGGGCGTCTGAGGGTTGGACCCTCGGGCCTCGGCCGCAGGATCCGTCAGCAATTCGGCGAGTCGAGTCTTTTTGGCGGCATCCACAGTCGTCCTCCTTGGAAAAATGCTAGCACAGAGGCCCGCGGCGAGCGGCTTTCGGTAGAGCCTCCTCGGCCTCCTCCGGTCAGCTGTCGCATCAGCCTCCGGAGACCGCCTGCAGCACGGTCAGAGTGTCCCCGGAGCGCACCGGGTGGTTCCAGCTCTCCAACCAGCGCACGTCGGTGTCGTTGAGGAAGATGCTGACGTGCTCACGCTGCGCGCCGGCATCGGTGAAGAGGTGGGGGCGCAAAAGCGGTTGGCCGTTGAGCAGAGCCTCGATGCACTCCTCCACCGTCCGCCCCCGCACCGTCACCTCGCCGCGGCCGCCGCTGGCACCGCGCAGCAGGCTCGGCAGGTAGACCGTCACCGCCGGCGCCTCCGCTGGGTTTTTCACCATCCGCGCCTCAGGAATCCCCGCCGTCGAGCACCACCGCCCGCACGCTCTGGATGCGCGGCAGCGAGCACGGCATGGCGTCCCAGGTCTCGCCGCCGTCGGCGCTGTAGTGCAAGCGGCCGCCGGTGGTCCCCAGGTAGAGCCCCAGCGGATCGAGGCCGTCGGCGTCGAAGGCGTGGCGCAGCACCGCGGTGTAGCAGCCGCCCTCCGGCAGGCCGGTCCCCACCGGCTGCCAAGAATCGCCGCCGTCCACCGTACGGTAGACCGCCAGCCGGCCGTCGGTGGGTGTGCGGTACTCGTCGCTCTCCAAGGGCACGGTGAATAAAGTCTTGGGCTCCCGCGGATGGGCCACCATGGGGAAACCGAAGGTGGAGGGCAGGCCGTCCTGCTTCTCCGTCCACGTCTTGGCCCCGTCGTCGCTGCGGAAGACTCCGCGGTGATTCTGCTGGAAGAGGATCTCGGCAGAGCCTTCCTCTCCCCCGGGACGCACCAGGCTGTGAACACAGGAACCGATGCCGGGGAAGTCCTGGCTCGGAACGACGATGGGGGCGCCCTCGTTGCACACTTCCCAGGAGGCGCCGTCGTCGTCGCTGCGGAAGACTCCGACGGCGGAGATGCCCACCCACAGGCGGCCGGGCTGCTCCTCGTCCACCACCACCCGGTGACAGCACAGGCCGCCGGCCCCCGGTGACCAACCGGGGCGGGTGGGGTGGTCGTTGAGCCCCGGCACTTCCTCCCAATGCAGGCCGCCATCGTCGGTGACGAAGAGCCCCGCCTCGTCCACCCCGGCGTAGAGCCGCTGGGGCTGATCCCTACGCCCCGGCTCGATGCACCAGATGCGCTTCACCTCGCGGCCGGCGTCGGCGGCGTAGCGGGGGCTGTCCTCGACCTGGGTCCAGGTCTTGCCGAAATCCTTCGAGATTTGAATGCTCGGGCCGTAGACGAAATGTCCGACGCCGGCATAGAGGGTCGGCTCGGAGCGCGTATCGAGCTGCAGATAGCCCACGTCCCAACCCTTGAAGTGCGGCCCCTCCACAGTCCACTGCCTCCGGGCCGCGTCGGAGCGGCAGAAGAAGGCTCCCTTGCGGGTCCCCACCATGACCACGACTTCGCTCATTGCACCCTCCATCGGCCCTTCCCGTCCTTGCCACCGCTGATTGCTGAACACTCGAAGTGATCGTATCGCAACAGTTGCAGCCGGATCGACGCAACTCCGCCCCGAGCGCGTATACTCCGCGCCATGGAACGTCGCGCAAAGATCATGGCCACCCTCGGTCCGGCCTCGTCGTCGCCGGAGGTGATTCGCAGCCTTCTCGAAGAGGGCATGAACATCGTCCGCTTCAACCTTTCCCACGGCACCCACGAAAGCCACCAGGCCACGGTGGAGAATATCCGCCGCCTGAGCGAGGAGATGGACCGCTACGTGCCCATCGTCTTCGATCTAATGGGCCCCCGCTATCGCCTCGGGCAGCTGCCGGACGGCGGCATCGAGGTCCACGATGGCCAGCAGGTGGTGGTAGCGGAGGATGGCGAGGGTGTCGACCTCCCCCTGGACTCCCCCGGGCTGCTGCGCTTCCTGCGCACCGGGGAGCGGGTGCTCATCGACAACGGATTGGTGGAGCTTCGGGTGGAAGCCCGCAAGGCCGACCGGGTCATCGCCCGGGTGATCCACGGCGGCCCGGTCTCCACCCGCAAGGGCATCAATCTGCCGGACAGCCTGCTGCCGTTCCAGATCTCCGAGAAGGACCGCGCCGACATCTCCTTCGCGGTGCAGTTGGGAGTCGACTTCATCGGCGCCAGCTACGTCGGCAGCGCCGACCATCTCGAGCGCCTGCGCGGGGTCATCGAAGCCTCCGGCGGCGAGCTCCCCATCATCGCCAAGCTCGAGCGGGCGGCGGCGGTGGAGAAGCTCGACGACATCGTCGCCGCCGCCGACGCGGTGATGGTGGCCCGCGGCGATCTCGGGGTCGAGGTCCCGCTGCGCCAGGTGCCGGTGCTCCAGAAGCGCATCATCGCCGCCGGCCGCCGCACCGGCACCCCGGTGATCGTCGCCACCCAGATGCTCGAATCCATGATGGAGCAACCCCGCCCCACCCGCGCCGAGGTCTCCGACGTCGCCAACGCGGTCTTCGACGGCGCCGACGTGCTGATGCTCTCCGGCGAAACCGCCGCCGGCAAATTCCCGGTGGAAGCGGTGCGCACCATGGCCCAGACCATCATCGAAGCGGAAAGCTACGGCAAAGCCGGCACACCCCCGGTGGCGGGTCTGAGCGGTGCCGAGCCGGGGGTCGGGGACGAGGTTCAATTCGGCCCCATCGACATCCCCGATGCCATCTCCTCCGCCGCCGCCCACGCCACCGAGCTGCTCAACGTGCGGCGCATCGTGGCCTTCAGCCAGGGCGGCTTCACCGCCCGCCTGCTGGCCCGCTACCGGCCCAAGGTCTCGGTCCTCGTCTTCACCACCAACACCGCCTTGGCCCGCCGTGCCCAGCTGCTGTGGGGCGTGCGGCCCCTGGTGCTGGAGAGCGACGTGGAGCACCACGACGAGGTAGTGCGGGTGGTAGACCGAGAGCTCCGTGCCCGCGGCCTGGCGGAACCCGGCGAGGTGATCATCGTCGTCATGGGGGACCCCATCCGCGAGCGCCCGCGCACCAACCTCCTGCGCATCCACCGGGTGCGCGACGAGGTCCCCGAGTAGCTGGTCGCGGACGATGCCCACAGCCGCTCCCCAGAATCCAGCCCTACTCCCGCCGCCGCCGCTGCCGGAGTTCCTGAGCCAACGGTTTCCCTTCCACCGCCACCTCCTGCCCCTTCATCGCGGCGCCAACGCCGGCCTGCGACTGCACCTGGTGGACCACGGCCCGGAGCGGGCATCTGCTGGTGCTCCGACCGTCGTGCTGCTCCACGGCAACCCCACCTGGAGCTTCCTGTGGCGCAAGGTCATGCGCCGCTTGGAGGATTTCCGCATCGTCGCCCCGGATCTGCTGGGCCTCGGCCTGTCCAGCCACTTGCCCCGCATGGAAGACCACCAGCTCCCCCGCCACGCCGAAGCCATCGCCGAGGCCTTGGAGGTCTTGGACGTCCGCGACGCCGTCTGCGTGGCCCAAGATTGGGGCGGTCCCATCCTCACCACCGCCGCGTCCATGGTGCCGGAGCGTGTCCGCGGCTGGGTGCTGGGAAATACCGCGGTGGTGGTCCCCAAGCACCCCCGCAACACCGCCTTCCACCGCTTCGCCCGCCGCCCGGTGATCAGCGACCTGGTCTTCCGCGGCTTCGGATTCCCCCAGCGCGCCCTGCACAAGGCCCAGGGCGACCCCGACTCCATCCGCGGCGACATCGCCCGCGCCTACCGCTGGCCCCTGGACGGCGCCCGCCTGGGCCAGGAGATCCCCGACCCGCCGGACTCCGGCAAGGGCGGCGGCCTCTTCCCCGGCTACCGCCGCCGCGTCGCCCCCCTGGATCTCGCCCGCATGG
>JAXHTF010000236.1 GCA_034211275.1 Acidobacteriota bacterium | reverse complement strand
ATCGTCGTGGTCAGGCTCCGATGCCGGAGCTTGCGCTGCACCCGTCGCGGATCGGCGCCGGCCTGCAATAGGTGAGTCGCCAAGCTGTGCCGCAGGATGTGGGGCGTGATCTTCCGGCCCCGGGGCCGAATGCCGGCGGCTTTGCGGCGGCGGTGGAAGAGGACGCCGACCCAGGTGGGGGAGATCCCGCTTCCGGTGCGGGCGGCGGGGAAGAGGAAGGGGGTGGTGGAGTGGAGCTGGCGGTGGACTTGTTGGAGGTAGGTGGCCAGGTACCAAGAGCCCTCCTCGTCGAGATACACCCGCACATCCCGCCGGGCGCCCTTCGCCCCCGGAATCACGAAACTGAACACCCCCAGCTGACTCTCCCAGCGCACCGAATCCGCCCGGATCCGCCCGGGCTCGCTGCGCCGTAGCCCGCAGAGGTACATCACCACCAGCATCACCCGGTCCCGGGCCGCCGACGCCGCATCGGGCAAGACGATGGAATGGCCACCGGCTGCGCTGACGGTACCTGGTCGTTTCGTGAATGCGGCTTGCCAGTGAGTTAAAATCCCGACGATAGTTCGGCTATCAAAGAAAGCACAGTTATCTGAGAACGCGCCGTCAGGCTGCCGGCCCGAGAGGGAGCGGGGCGTAGCTGCGCCCGCAGAACGGGGGTGGTGGTGGGCGGTTGTGGGTTCGGGAGTCGACAATCCTGGGGGTCTATGAGCGACGACAAGGAAGAGTCCGAAGATCAGCCACGGGGAAGGGGGCCCTGGCCTGCCTTCCTGCGCTCCAGCGGACTCTACTGCAGGCCAATCACGCATTTTCGTCGAGACCGCACCGTGGCTCTCCCGCTTCTGCTCGGAACGCTTGCTGTCGGACTTTGTGGCCATCAGGAAAGTCCGGCCCCGGAAGCGGTGCCCGGAAAGGCGGTGACGCCTTTGGATCGGACGGCGCCCTTTCAGGGGTTCGTGCCGGAATCCGGTTCCCGATGGCTGGCCCTCGATTTGGAGCCAGGGGAAGCAGCGCTGGTACGGGTCGATCAGGCGCTGTTGGACGTGGGGGTGGCGGTCTTCGATCCGCACGGGCGCAAGCAGATCGACTACGACACGCCGGTGGGGCGCCGGGCGCCGGAGGCGTTGTGCATCGTGGCGGAGACCGGCGGCCGGTACCGCCTGATGCTGACCTCCTTCCTCGGTGGGGGCGACGTGAAGGTCGAGGTGGTCCGACAGGGGGAGGCCGGCGAGGCGGATCGGTCCTGTGCGCAAGCCCAGCACCTCCTGATGCAGCTCTTCGATGAGGTCGCGACGCGCGGACTGTCCGACGGCCTGGTGCCGATCTATCGCCGGGTGGTCCGCCTGGCGGTGGATGGGGGAGAGCGGTTCCTGGTGGAGTTGGCCTTGCGCGAGGCAGGACGAGCGCTCCAAGACCTGGACCGTAGCGCCGAGGTGCCGGAGGTTTTCGCGGCGGCTCTCGAGCAGGCTCGACGGGCGGGGAGGTCGTATCTGGAGTCGGACATTCTGTCCTGGTGGGGGCTCGCGCTTCTGGACCAAGGCGACCCGGAAGGGGCTTCCCAGCGATTCGAGGCCTCTTTGCACGAGGCTCAGACGGTAGGAGATCAGCGAGCCGAGACCAGAGCCCTCAACCATCTCGCGCTGGTCGAGAAACTGGCCGGCGACCCCCATCGAGAGATCGAACGGTACCGTTCGCTGATGCCCATCTGGCAGGATCTGGGCGATCTGAAAAGCCGATCGGCCACCCTGCAGCGGCTGGCGATCGCCCACCGATCCTTGGAGCACCACGAGGAGGCTCTGACGCAGGCTCGGGAAGGCTTGGAGATTGCTCGTCGCTATGGCTTTGAGGAGCGCGAGGCCGGCCTGCTGACCACCCTGGGGTTGACCCACTTTGCGGCCGGTGAGTTGGAAGTCGCTGTGACGCGATTTCAGGAAGCTTTGGAGAAGTACCGGCAGTTGGGGTTGCAGGACGGCGAGGCCATCGTCTTGGGTCGGCTGGGAAGGGCTCTTCAAGCCGCGGGTGATGTGGAAGCCGCCGAGGATTCCTTCCGCCAGCTGTTGGCTCTGGCGGAGAACGCCGGGAGCGAGGGCAACGTCGCCATCGCGTGGACCCATCTGGGCTGTTTGGCAGCGCAAGATGGAAGGCCCGGGGTCGCTATTCGTCGGCTGGACGAGGCCGACGGGCGACTGCGGGCTCTCGCCGACCCCAAGGTTCGAGCCCACATCGCTTTTTGCAGGGCCCTGGCCCTTCATGAGGAAGGCGAGCTGGAGGCAGCGTTGGAGCAAGTGCGGTCGGCTTTGGCCACCGTCGAGACGCTTCGGGGCACCGTCCGCCGCACCGGTCACCGCTATTCTCCCAGCTGGCAATGGCAGGACTACGCCGAGCTCGAGGTGAAGCTCCTCCTCGAGCAGGCCCGCTCGCAGAATCGGCCGGAAGCTGTTCGGCGCGCTTTCGAGCGGGCGGATGTGGCACGGGCGACGAACCTCCTGGAGCTGGTGCTGGAGGCGGAAGTTGGGGTCCGGGGAAGGGCCGGGGACGAGCTGCTGCGCAGGGAGCGAGAGGTCCAGCAGGCCCTCAATCGGCAGCGCGACCGACTGCTTTGCGGGAAGTACCTCGGCGAGCTGACGGAGGAGCAGGACGAGCAGGTGGAGCAGCGCCTGCGGACCCTTTCGCTGAGGTTGGAGGAGGCTCGGGCGGCGATCCGGACTGCCGACCCCCGATACGCCGAGCTGGTAGATCCGCAGCCGGTGACGGTGGCGGAGCTTCAGCGGACGTTGGCGCCCGATACGCTGCTGCTCAGCTATGTGCTGGGCGAGGAGGAATCGCATCTCTTCACGGTGGGGAGAGAGCATCTCTCGGTCCACTCCCTGCCGGCCCAAAAGCAGCTGGAACACCACGCTCGGGGGCTCTACGAGAACCTCCGGTCCCAGGCCCTGGACCCGGTCCAACGGGAGCTTGCCGCCCAGGCCCTGGGCCGCCAGCTGCTGCCGCCCGGGACGATTCCCCAGCAGACTCGGAGGCTGGTGATTCTCGCGGACGGCCTGCTGCACCATCTTCCCTTCGCCGTGTTGCCTGCTCCGCAGCTTCAGGGGCCGAGCGGAGGGGAAGCCCGAGACGAGCTGCTCTTCGAGGCCTTCGAGATCTCCTACGCGCCGTCGGCGTCGGTCATGGTCTCCCTGCTGCGGAGGAACGGGGAGCGGCTTCCGGCGCCACGGGACGTGGCGGTCTTCGCCGATCCCATCTTCGCCCCCGAAGACGATCGCTGGTCGGGAGGGCTCTCGAGGGCCCGGCCATCGGCTCTGGCGGGAACGGTTGGAACAGGGGCTTCAGCTACCCGTGGCATCACCCTGTCGGATCTGCCCCAGGGCCCCTTGCCCCGCCTGCCCTGGACGGGCCTGGAGGCGGAGTCGATCCTCGCCCGGGTGCCGCCCCAACGCCGGCTGGGGCTTCTAGGCTGGGATGCCACCAAAGAGGAAGTGCAGTCGGCTCCTCTCGACGGGTACCGAGTGCTGCACTTCGCGACCCATGCTTTGGTGGATGAACGCTTTCCCGAGCTCTCCGGGATGGTGCTCTCCCGCCTCGACCGGAGCGGACGACGCATCGACGGGGATCTCCAGCTGCACGAAATCTACAATCTCGATCTGGGGGCGGACCTGGTGGTCCTCAGCGGCTGCCAGACGGCGCTGGGCAAGCGGGTGAGGGGGGATGGCTTGCTCAGCCTGACCCGGGGATTTCTCTACGCCGGGGCCTCCCAGGTCTTGGTCAGCCTGTGGCCGGTGGACGACCAGGCGACGGCGGTCCTGATGACCGAGTTCTACCGCGGGCTCCTCGAGGAAGGCCTGGCACCATCCGCCGCTCTGCGCCAAGCCCAGCAGCATGTGGCCGCCAGCGAGCAGTGGTCCGATCCGTATTTCTGGGCTGCCTTTGTGCTGCAGGGGGCGCCCTCGGCGAGCTCTCGTTTCTAAAGCTTAGGCCCGAGCTACCAGTTGATTGCTAGCAGCTCGGGCCCTGGGGTAGGAAAGCCCTAGACGTCGAACTCCACGCCCTGGGCCAGCGGCAGCTCGGTGCCCCAGTTGAGGGTGCAGGTCTGGCGGCGCATGTAGGCCTTCCAGCTGTCGGAGCCGGCCTCGCGGCCGCCGCCGGTGTCCTTCTCACCGCCGAAGGCACCGCCGATCTCGGCGCCGGAGGTGCCGATGTTGACGTTGGCGATGCCACAGTCGCTACCGGTGGCGGAGAGGAAGCGCTCGGCTTCGCGCACGTTGAGGGTGAAGATGGCGGAGGACAGGCCCTGGGGCACGGAGTTGTGCAGCTCGATGACCTCGTCGAGATCCTCGAACTCCATGATGTAGAGGATCGGCGCGAAGGTCTCCTCGCACACGATGGGTAGCTGCTCCGGTACCTCCACCAGGGTGGGCTCGACATAGAAGCCCGGGCGGTCGAGGGCCTTGCCGCCGTAGAGCACCTTGCCGCCGGCCTGGCGGGCGGTTTCCAGGGCCTGCATCATGCCGTCGACGGCGCGCTGGTTGATCAGCGGCCCCATGAGGGTGTCGGGATCGAGGGCGTCGCCGATGCGCACCGAGCCGTAGGCCTGCGCCAGACGCTGCTTCATCTCCTCGGCGATGCCCTTCTGGAGGAAGAGGCGGCGGTTGGTGGTGCAACGCTGGCCGGCGGTGCCGACGGCGGCGAAGAGGACCGCGCGGAAGGCCAGGTCCAGATCGGCCTCGTCGGTCACGATGACGCCGTTGTTGCCGCCCAGCTCGAGGAGCGACTTGCCCATGCGGGCGGCGACGGCAGCGCCCACCTCGCGGCCCATGCGCACTGAGCCGGTGGCGGAGATGAGGGGCAGGCGGGGATCGTCCACCATGGGCTTGCCCACCTCCTCGACGTCGCCCACCACCAGGCCGAAGATCGGCGGCGCGCCGCAATCCTCGAGCACCTTCTGGGCGATGCGGGTCACCGCCAGAGAGGTGAGGGGAGCCTCCGGCGAGGGCTTCCAAATCATGGAATTCCCGCACACCGCGGCCACCGTAGCGTTCCAGGCCCAGACGGCGACGGGGAAGTTGAAGGCGGTGATGATGCCCACCGGCCCCAGGGGATGCCACTGCTCGTACATGCGGTGCAGCGGGCGCTCCGAGTGCATGGTCTTGCCGTAGAGCTGGCGCGACATGCCCACCGCCAGGTCGGCCATGTCGATCATTTCCTGCACCTCGCCGAGGCCCTCGCTGAGAACCTTGCCCACCTCCAGGCTCACCAGCCGGCCGAGCTCGTCTTTGTGGTCGCGCAGGGCCAGGCCCAGCTGGCGAACCACCTCGCCCCGGGCGGGGGCGGTCCAGGTACGCCATTCGCGGAAGGCTTTCTCGGTGGTGGCGGCCACCCGTTGGTAGTCCTCGGTGCTGGCCAGGCGGACGCTGGCGATGGTCTCGCCGGTGCTCGGGTCGACGGACTCGATGCTCGGTCCGGTGGTTTCGATCCAGCTGCCGTCGAAGGCACCGGGGTTGTCGTCGCTGAGGCCGAACGCGCGCAGCAGCTCGGCGCCGCGGGCGGAAGTCGTAGTCGTGGTCATATCTGCAATCTCCTTGCGATCAAGTTCTGGCAGCTCGGGGTGGAAGTCGGACGCCGGCGAAAGGCTTTCTCGCCAGCAACGCGGCTCGACTCAGACGGCGAGCTGCATGCCGAGCTTTCAGGATATCGCATCATCCGACGCGCCGCTGGCGCTGGTGGACGGTTGCCCCGCAGTCATTGAAGGCGCGCTTCGAAGACTCTTCGTAGTGAGCTCTGGAGGGCTTGCGGAAGAGCGGTTGCAAGTGCTTGGAGCGAGGGAGCTTGGGGCTGCCGATGAATCCACAGAAAGTGTGGGAAAAGCTGTGGAAAACAGTCCCATGGGCGGACAGAGATCGCGCGACACCGGGCTCGAGACCGCTTTGCCCAAGAATTTGTGCAAGATTTCACAAGTCCTTATTTTTCAGGTATTTGAAGAATTTTATGGCTAGCCTTGATGATGTGAGGCGAAGAGGCAAACCGTTGTGGAAACGGAGAATTTTCCACAGCCAACGGCCCGTCCGGTGTCGCGGGGCTTCCGAGGCTCAATGGGGATCGCCCTGAAAGCCCTGGAATAGGCCCAATGGCAGCCACAGAAGGAGGCCAGTCCGAGCCTTCGGGGCCGAGGCTTGGGGATTTCTTAGTCGGTAGCGCGGCCGGGGACGAAGAAGATGTCGCCGCTGGCGTTGATGCTGGCCAGGTAGGTGAGCACCGGGCCGCCCACCAGCACGCGAGTCTCGACGATCCAGTTGCGGCCCTCGCCGATGGCGGTGTCGCTGAACAGGCCGGCGAGGTTGAGCTCCAGGTGCTGCTGGGGCCGCAGGCCTCGTTCCTTGATCGCCAACACGTTGCCGTCGCCGTCCTTGAGGGTGATCTCCACCCGGCCGCCGCCGAGACCGAGGTTGACGACGCCGTAGCTGCTCTTGAATAGATCGCTCTGCTCGGCGCCGAAGTCGAGGATCGAGGCGCCCCCGGCCTCCAGGGCGGTGCGCTGGCCCACCGCCATGCCGAAGCGCTGGCTATTCTCCCCGCCGCCCCCGGTGTCGGCGAAGGCGAAGCTGAGGAGCTTGGGAGCGGTGCCGGTGGAGTTCTGCCAGCTGACCTTGAGAGCGCCGGTCCTCTCGCTCAGTCCGAAGAGGTCTTGAACCACGTCCTCGATGAGCAGAGTTTGGCCCGGGCTGAGGGTGCGTTGCGCAGACCTCGGAGAGGTGTTGTCCTGGCCGCGTTCGAGGAATTCGAGGGTCAGCAGAGTGGGCTGGGTGGAGGGGTTGTAGGCCACCAGCTGGCTGATCAGGAAGACGTCGAAGAGACCGCGGTTGCGCACCACCCGAGGCAGATAGAGGGGGCTCTCTTGGTCCTCGGCGAGATCCGCCGCGGGGAGGAAGATCTGATCCTCGGAGCGAGCCTCCAGCAGGGTGAAGGAGGCGGCGAAGGGAGTGCCCGTCTCGCTGCTGAAGTGAGCGGTGAACGGCCCGGGAGCGGAGCCGGTTTCGAAGTAGGAGCTGGTGCGGACGAAACGCATGGAACGGGCCTGGATGCCCCAGCTGATGGTCCGCAGCTCGGTGCCATCGGCATCGAGGAGCCGGATGCCCACGCGGGTCGGCGCGTCCTCCGGGTTGACCACCAGGAAGGTACTGATGAAGCCATCGCCGTCGAGGATTCCCGACACCACCTTGTCGTGGGCGGTGAGGTCCTCGGGGCGGTCCGCGCCCACGAACTGACCGAAGCTCCCCGGGGCCCCGGTGGAGAGCTCGACGAAGGAACGGGATATGACTCGAAGATCCGGGGCGCTGCCGCCGGCGGGGACCCGGCTCCGCACGGCGATGGCGCCGCTGGTATCGGCCTCTCCGAAGACGGACGAGACGACGTTGGGCAGGAAGAGGGAGGTACCGGGCATCACCGTCAGCCGACGGGTGGTGGGATCCGGATTGGGCAAGCTGCGCTGGAGAAAGGCGAGCTCCGCCACCGCCGGGTCTTCGCCGGCGTTGTGCAGCCAGACGTTGGTCTCGAAGGTACCGGTGTCGCCGCGCTGGCCGAAGAGCGAGCTTTGGATCACCGACTCCGACTCGTCAAAGGCGATGCCCCCGTCCTCCACCGCCAGCGCCATGGGGGCGGAGCGGCCGGTCTGGTCCAGGTCGCCGGTGGCGACGGCGGTGACGGAGTAGCTGCCGGGCTGCGTGAACATGTGGGTGAGGCAGAAGCGGTTGGAGTCGCAGGGAACTTCCCGCACGCCTAGACCATCGGGTTCGATCTCCCAGGTCATTTTCTCTACCGGCCCGGTGAAGGTGGCTTCCAGGCTCACCGGCTGACCGGTTTGGATCGCTGCGGAGGGCGCCAGTAGGGCGGCGGTGACGGGGATCAGCGGCGGGGTCTCGACCGTCACCGTCGAGCTGCGGCCCAGGCCGCCACCGCGCACCGAGGCCACCTGATATTCGTAGACGGTGTCCGGATCGAGGTCGCGGTCCCGATAGACGGTCTTGTCGGCGCCGACCTCCGCCACCGTCATCTGGGTTCCGCCGCCGGCGCTGCGCAGAATGCGGAAGGAAGTTTCGTCGGTGCTGTTGTCGGTCCAGCTGAGCAGGGCGTCGAGCTTGGTGAGGGTCACCTCCAGACCGCCGGGGGCCGCCGGGCCGGTGGGTCCGGCGGGGCGGGCGTAGAGGGCGCGGGCGGCGCGCTCGTCGTCGATGCCGAGGGCGGTGTGGCCGCGGGGCGGATTGGCGAAGGCGCGCATGATGGCTGCGAAGAGCACCGGATGGGAGCCCTCGCAGGGCTGGATCGGTCCGTCTTGGGTCCTGGCGCAGCTGTGGTGGAAGCCCAGGGCGTGGCCGAACTCGTGGGTGATCACGTTCTGGAAGTAGACGGAGTCGTCGTAGCCGCAGCCGGCGCCGCCGTCGTTGGTGACCACGTCGCCTTCGAGAATGCGGAAGTAGGCGCGGCCACGCCACGTGCTGGTGACGCTCGGATCGAACCAGTTGCCGCCGATGGCCAGCACGCCGCCTTCATCGCAATTGCCGTCCATTTCCTCGAAGGGATCGTTGAAGAGCACCGTGCTGAAGCCATCGGGATTGCGCAAGCCCCGGTCGGCGCTGGTGGTGCCGACGTATTCCAGGGCGATGTTGGAGCCGGCGGCCCGGTTCCAGAGGCCCATGCTGTTGCGCACCTCGGCGATGCCGCCACCGGGGAGGCCCTGCTGCGGCGTGGTGTGGGTGTACCACGGTGCGGATCGGCCTTCCTCGAAGTCGAACCAGCGCATGTTGCGGCCTTGATAGGTGATGAGGTTGAACTCGTCGTGGAGGCTTTGCACTCTCGGCTCGGGGAGGCGGAGGAAATAGTCCGCCGTGCGCTCTTGGCCCGCTGAGCGATCTCGCAGCCAGGCGGTGAAGGCTTCATAGTCCCGCACCCGTTGCCCGGCTGCCTCGGCCTCTCCCGGGGCCGTCATCTCCACCGCCTCGGAGAGGTCCCGCAGGGCCAGCTCGAGTCCCTGGGATCGGAAGGGGCGAAAGGCGCCGAGGCTCAGATGAAGAATGCCGTAGGTGCCGTCCCGGCGGGGGACGAGGAAGAGGAGCGCGGTGTCGTCGGGCTCAAATTTCGGAGCTCCCCAGATCTTCAGCTCCAGCCCACTGGTGCTCAGTCCGCCGGGCGCTCGCACCACCAACACGCTGCCGGCAGCGGTGCCTTTGATCAGGCTCTGCACCTCCACCAGGTAGTTGGTGGCGGGGCGTTCGCTGGTGGGGGCGGCCTCGACGGACAGCACCTCGACCTCGGCGATGAGGGAGGCCTGGTCCGCCAGCGCCGAGTCGGAGATCGAGCGGTAGGTGGTGGCTTCGGCGGGGACCGCCACCAGGGCCAGAGACAGCAGCAGGGCAAGGGGCGGAAGGAAACGGAGCGTGCGGACTCGGAGCATGGGCTACCTCCCCGGCGTCGAGTGAGGGACTGGATTCAGTGCAGCATGCTCTCTACAACTCCCCCGAAGTGGGAGTTCATTCCGAGAAGGCTTCGCGAGGGGCCCCCAATGCGGGTTCGATGGGGCCCCTCGCTAGAAGCTCGATGCCTTCGGGGCGAGGTCTCGTCAGTCGGCGACGCGGCCGGGGACGAAGAAGATGTCGCCGCTGGCGTTGATGCTGGCCAGGTAGGTGAG